>DATIED010000062.1:0-5097 GCA_035455965.1 Spongiibacteraceae bacterium | reverse complement strand
CGCTGTCGTCGAAAATATTGCTGCCAAATACTTGCATGAACTCGGCGACATAACTCGCATTGCGCAATTTCGCCGCCACTGCCGCAGCGGACTCATTCGCCATCTCATGCGCAGCCAGGAACGGTCGCTGGGCCTGCTCGGCCAAGGTGCTGACGCGGCCGTCGCGATCGAAACCACCAGTGGGGGTGCCTTCGCTATCGAAGAAAAACGCAGGAGTGAAGCTGAGGTAATTCGGCGACGGCGCATTGCGGAAACCGGGCACGTCCATATTTGGGCCGCCCAACGGCGTTGCGCGATTATCGTTACCGGCATGCGCGTGCGCGGGATCGTGGCAGACAGAGCAGGACAAGCGACTGGAGGCGGACAGACTTTTATCGGAGAAAATTTTCTCGCCCAACGCGGCTGTTGCCGATAACGTCGGGCTGGCCGGTACGGCAGTGCCCGGCTCTTTATTGGGATTGCTACTACTGCCGCCTCCACCTCCACCGCAGGCCACTAGCGATATAGCCAGCGGAATCAACCACCCCATCAATGTTTTCTGATTCATTTGCCGGTTCTGTTATTAGTAAACTTAATGATAATTATTATCAATATAAGCAAGAAAGCTTACGCGAACCTTACAGCTCATCTGTGGGGGAAAGACTAAGCGCGCCCATTTGCTGCCGAACTACGCGCTCGTAGAACGTTGTGATTATCCTTGAGGCAGTTCAGTGGGTGCTGCAAATCTTCCATGTCAGAATGTTGATTTAAAAGTAATTAAGGGGCGCGAAACAAGTTGGCTTCGTTAATTGCCGCCAGCGTTGAGCAACCGGTGAGAGCCATGGTGACTTCGAACTCCTCGCGCAATGTGCGCAGCACATGAGCCACGCCCAACGCACCGGCGGTTGCCAGTGCGTGAATGTAAGGTCGGCCGATTAGCACAGCTGATGCACCGAGCGCGATGGCTTTGAAAATATCGCTGCCGCGGCGGATACCACCATCGAGCAGCACAGGAATTCGACCATTAACTGCTGCGATGACAGCCGGCAATGCGTCGATGCTGGCGGGCAGGGTATCGAGTATGCGGCCACCATGATTAGAAACGATGATGCCGCTCGCTCCATGTTGAATTGCCAGCAGGGCATCGTCCGGATCGAGAATGCCCTTGACGACAATCGGCAGGCGCGTGACAGAGGCGAGCCAGGCAATATCTTTCCACGTCGGCGCGTTTGCCATGAGTCCATCGAATACCGCGTTGCCATTTGAATTCGCGGGTTGTGGCTGCATTGCCTGCAGAGGCAGATCGGTCAAATTTATTGCCGCGATAACTTGGGGCAGATGAAATCCCACGCGCTGTTCGCGGTTGCGAATACCGGCCAGCGGGGCATCCACTGTTACCACCAGTGCCCGACAGCCACACGCTTCAGCGCGTTGCACCAAGCTTAGAGTGTCTGTGGGCTGTGCTTGAAAATAGAGTTGGAACCAGAGCGCTCCGCCAGTTGCGGCGATGTCTTCGAGCTTGCTCGATGCCAGTGTGCTCACCACCAGCGGCGCGCCCATGACCTGAGCGCCCAGCGCACTGGCCAGTTCGCCATGCGGATGAAAGAGTTTCTGGTAGCCTACTGGCGCCAGCAGAATGGGATGCTCCAAGGTACGGCCGAATAGCTCGAGCCGCGTATGACCACCGCGCACATCTCGCAGCACCCGGCTTTTCAGACGCAGACGATCGAACGCCGCGCGATTGTCGCGCAAGGTAATTTCATCCGCGGCACCAGCGCTAAGGAATTCCCAGGCATTGTCGTCCAAACGTTCGCGTGCGAAGCGTTCGTAATCGGTAGCGGCGGCAATCTCGCGCGGAATAGTGCTGAGCGGTTCCAGTTTCGTCGACTGTAGAGCCGTTGAATGTGGCGGCGTCGAATCCATGACACTCACAGCTCGGCCCATTGTCGCAGCAGGTTGTGATAATGGCTGGTCAGCGCGACGATTTCGGTCGAGTCGCCAAGGCGCTCGCGCAATTGCAGGATGGTCATGTCGAGATTAAATAGCATCGAGCGTTGCCAATCATCGCGAACCATGCTCTGCGCCCACGTCACCGCTGCCAGCCGTGTGCCGCGTGTCACGGGCTCTACGCGATGTAAACTCGTGGAAGGATAAATGATGGCATCGCCAGCGGGCAGTTTTACTTCGTGCACGCCGTAGGTGTCCTCGATGATCAAATCGCCGCCCTCGTAGTCATCCGGAGCGCTGATGAAAACGGTGATCGATACATCGGTGCGAACGTTGGTCTGACGAAAGGCGTCGCGTTGCACTGCGTTGTCGACATGGTTGCCGTAATGGTCACCACCTTCGTACCGATTAAAGAGCGGTTGCAGGGTATATTTTGGCAGTGCGGCGGAAACAAATAATGGATGTCGCTCCAATGCGCTGGAGACTATCGCAGCAAGTTTTTTGCCCACGATGGTATCGGCGGTCAGTTGCCGATTCTGTTTGCGCTGAATCGCTTGCCGGCCGGATGTGGTCATACCGCCCGCCCACTCGGCTGCCAGTAGCGCTTGATGCAGCTCGTTAACCTCGGCGCTGCAAAGCACCTCGGGAATATGCAGCAACATGATAAATATCCTCAGCAAAAAAAGAAGCCCGCCATTGGCGGGCTTCGGCAAAGCGTTAACCTATCAGAAACTGTACTCCGCCGTTAGCATCCCCGAGCGTGGTTGACCCATGCGCACGCGATTGCCACCGTTGTTCAACGTTTCGATGTAGTCTTCGTCGAACAGGTTGTACACGTTGAGACGCAGATTAATGCTCTTGCTGATACGATACGCAACCATGGCGTCCGCTACCCAATAGGACGGAATTTCCGCCAAACCGTTTTGCGGCGCGCCCACTGTTACAGTGCGCTCTTGGTCGCCGAGATAACGCGCGCCCCCGCCAATGGTGAAGTCACCCAGGGTGTACGAAGTCCATAGTGTTGCCGAAAGCTCCGGAGTCCAGCGTACACCGGTGGTTTCTACGCCAGTGTTGCTTTGCTGGTCGAGTGCATCGGCTGTCATCTTGGTAATGCCCGCCGACAGTTGCCAGAAGTTTGTCAGTTGGCCAACCATGGCAACTTCGACGCCTTTAACCAAGGTGCGTCCGGTTTGCACCGGGTTGTTTAAATCATCGAACGAAGTCTGCTTATCGTTTTCGGTGCGGAAATACGCAGCCGTCAGACTCAGGCGGTCGTTCAACAGATTCCACTTGGTGCCCAATTCATAGTTGTCGGTTTTCTGTGGGTCGAGCGCTGAATTATTCTGATTGTTGTCGGTGGCAGACAAAGCAAAGTCGGCACTGCCGGGCGGCGTCTCGGAAGTCGCGTAGGACAGGTAGATACTGCCGTTGGGTAACGGTTTGAAAATCACACCAGTTTTCCAGCTCAGCAGATTGCCGTTGTCGTCGAGACTGGCGGGCGCAAGCTGACCGGCTGTGTAACCTTTGAAAGTTGATGCATTGTCGGTTGTCACTAACGTGCTGCTGTCTGTGCCGGTGCGGTAATGTTCATAACGCAAACCGCCGTTCAATAACCACTGAGGTGTCAATTCCAGCGTGTCAAAGGCATAGAACGCGGCTGTTTTGGTATCGCCATCGGTGTAGGCCCCGGTAGCATAAGGCACGCCACGGTTAACATCGTTATTGGGGTTGTAGATATTGGCCGGTGGGTTGCTTATTGCTGCATAGGAGACACCATTGATGGTGGCCGCAGCGGTGCCGAAAGTCAGCGACTTCTGGCGCTCGTACATAAACTCTAAACCCCCGGCCACCGAATGTTTAAGCGCGCCGGTGTTGAATTCGGTGGAGAGGCTGGTCTGGTTGGCCAGGATTTCGTTTTCGCGATCGATGCGCTGGCGATTCGGTGTAACTGCCCAAGCATTTGGATTGTTGGGGTCGAGATATAAGAGGTTTAGGGTACTTGAGTTTGCGGGCGAATTGCGATTGACCGTATTCGCACTCACCGATGGCGCGCTGATGCCAGTGACAACCCGATCCATCTCGGTTTTACCGTAGCGCGAGATATTGCGAATGATGGTCTTAGCGTCGAGATCATGTTCGAACTTAATCGTAATCATGTCGGCGCTGACGTCTTCGTAATCGTTTTTCGTGCCGTAGAAATTGCTGCGGTCGACCTTGGGCGCCTTGATCAAAGCAGCTGCCTGCGCTTGAGTCGTTGCGGTGTTAATCGGCGTAGTGGAACCAGTTGGGGTGTATGAAGGCAATGCATAGAAGTCATCAAAACCAATGCTGGGAATGCCGCCATCCGGTATGTTGTTCTGACGTACAGTTTGCGCAAACACATAAACGCGAGTGGGTGTGCCTAGACCGAGCGCAAAAGACGGTGCAATAGCCCAGCTTTTGTTTTCCACTACGTCGCGCTCATCCACATCACCCTGCGCGCTCATCGCATTCAGGCGGAAGCCGCCGGTTTCGCCAAACCCTTCATTCAGGTCGAGCGTCCCGCGCTTTTTCGCCGCCGTGCCCAGGCTGAAGGTGGCCATGTTCACGCTGTCCTGTGTCGGCAATTTGGAGATCAGGTTAATGTAACCCGAGGCCGCACCGCGGCCGATATCGGCACCCGCCGGCCCTTTGACAACTTCGATTTGCTCCAGGTTGAATACATCGCGTGTCACTGCGCCAAGATCGCGAATCCCGTCGACGAACGTTGAGTTTTGCGTCGAAAAGCCGCGCATCTGAAAGGTGTCGCCAGCCGAGGTATTGCCGTTTTCACCGAGCTGCATAGTGATGCCGGGGGTGTTGCGCAGAGCCTCCATCAGCGAGACCGCTCCCTGCTCCTGCAGAACCTCCTTCTTGATTACTTGCACAGTCTGGGGGGTGTCGAGCAGCGGCTGGGTATATTTGGAGTTAGCTGAGATATCGTTCTTGAACGGAATCTCTGCGCTGCTTTGTACCTTGACCGGGTTTAGGACCTGTTCGTTTTCAGTCGTTTGCGCGTGACCGGCGAGGGGCGCGGCCATGGCCAGAGTGAGCAGCGATTGGGTGAAGCGCGGCGCAGCTTTGGTAAGTTTACGGTTGCGGATGTGATTCATTGTAAATTCCCATACATCTGGACGTGAGCGAAATTGGCTG
>DATIED010000061.1:0-3741 GCA_035455965.1 Spongiibacteraceae bacterium | reverse complement strand
ATTGCGGCAAGCCGTCGCCGCTATCGTCGCGCTGCTCCGACCACCACGCCGTCCACCGGCTTAACGGCGCATAAATTTCCTGCAACTGCTTCCGGCCGATAAAGGTCGTGCGTCGCAACATCCACATTAACGCCCAACCGTGAATCGGCGGCTTGCAGAAATTCCACACCGTGCGCTCGTCGTCGAAACAATCCGGCAACGCGCCGTGTCGATCCTGTCGATCGAACGGCAGCATAAATTGATCCCAGGCCAACGCGGGATTGCCGGCGAGCAGCGCCATCGCATTGAAACAATGATCCCAACTCCACACCGCATGCAACCAGTTTTTCGACATCAATAGCGCCGGCCGCTGCAATTGTCCGCACGCTTCCACTGCGCATGACCATTGCACATAGGCCGCTAATTCGCGCGCTTGTGCATACTGCGCCGGCACCGCAGGCGTCTGTTGCAGCCATTGGTTAAATTCGGCAGCTGCCGCGCGCTCGCAGCCGCGAAAATCGACGACCGGTAATTTTTCGGCGGGCGGCCAAGTACTTTGAAATTCACATAGATCTATTTCGAAATGACCACTGGCATCGGGCAGACACTGCACCAGCAAATGTTCCGCTCCATCCTCCGTGCAAGGCGCATCGACATGGATCGAGCCGGCCAGCGCGGTCAGCGCCAAATTCATGCGACTGGAAAATAGATTAAGTTGCCAATGCGGCCCGCGCGGCAAGGCCAGATCGTACAATTGCGGCGCAAACACCAATCGCAGGCCCAGTCCTTCGCCGCGCATGCGCACGCTGCATGTGTCGCTAAAACATATTTCGATGCGGCCCGTCGCTGTCCGCATTTCAAGACAGGAAGGCGTAGTCCGCACAGCGATAGCAGCGGTCGCGACCGGACCGGCGGCATCCGACAATTCACAGCGGAGGATTTCGCGCTGCGGCGCCGCGCCATGTAATGTACGTAGATATATACCGGCCGGACGATTTGCCTGCGCCGGCAAGTGCGCGAATGCCAGATAGGACCCGTAGCGGCTGAACGGCACGGCGGCAATATCGAAAAGCATCGGTGCTCCCGGTTGCTGGTTGTAGCTTCGACGTAATAATCTACTGCCGGCGATACCTCTGCAACCGACGGTGCGGGACATGCAAATAATTTCCGATAAAACAGCGACAAAGTTGCGCGGCGTCAATCTCGGCGGCTGGCTGGTGCTGGAAAAATGGATGCGGCCGAGTTTATTCGACGGCTTGCAGGCCACCGATGAAACCAGTTGGTGCGTCGAGCTCGGCACCGCAGCCGGCGAAAAATTGCGGCGTCATTGGACAAGTTTCATAACGCGCGACGATTTCGCGTGGCTGGCGGGCATCGGCATCAACGCGGTGCGCATTCCGCTTGGCCATTGGTTATTCGGTCCCGACTACCCTTACCATCGCAGTTACGGCGCGAATCCGTATCCGTTCGTCGAAGGCGGTATCGATGTGCTCGATTCCGCCTTCGCGTGGGCCGAGGAATTCGATCTGCGCGTGGTGCTCGATCTGCACGCCGCGCCGGGTTGCCAGAATGGCTTCGACAACGGCGGTATTATGAATGTCTGCGAGTGGCATACGCAGCCCGTTTACCTCGAGCATTCATTGTCGGTATTGGCGCGCCTGGCCGAGCGTTACGCTAAGCATCCGTGTCTACATGCCATCGAAGTGTTGAACGAACCGCGCTGGGACATCCCCACCGCCTATTTGAAAAATTATTATGCGCAGGCTTATCGCCGCATTCGGCAATTTTGCGCAGCCGACCGAGTCGCCGTAATTTTTCACGATGGCTTTCGCTCGCATCGCGAGTACATCGATTTTTTTGCCGACCCGACGCTCGCCAATGTGCTTTTCGATATTCATCGCTACCAGTGCTTCGATCGCAGCGATATCGACAGCGACATTTATCGGCACCTGGAAAAAGCGGCGATCGACTGGAGCAACGAGGCGCAGCAAATCAACAGCGAGCTCGGAGTGCCGAGCATCGCTGGCGAATGGAGCCTGGGGCTGGATTTAAAGGTTGTGTCGCTGTGGGCACCCGGCCCTTACAATCATGCATTGGAAGGCATGGATGCCTTTCAAGAGCGAGCTGCCTATCGCGGCTATGCAGCGGTGCAATTGATGACATTCGAAAAATATCGCGGCTGGTTCTTCTGGAGCTATAAAACCGAAACGACGCCGGCCTGGTGTTTTCGCGAGTGCGTGGAGCGCGGCTGGCTGCCGGCGGACTTTCGCTGACTATGCGCTGCCAACGCTCGGCGCGACCGCATCGGTGACGCGAAATAAAAACTTTTCCTCCGTCAATCGATTCAATACCAACTTGCGCTGATGGTACGCGGCGAGTCCGGCGTGAAAGCCGATGGTAATCAGCGCCGCATTCGGCAGTTCGCGTTGCAGCCTATGCATGATATCGGCCTCGCCATCCGGGTCCAGTGCATCGGTCGCTTCCTCGATGAATATCCAACACGGCTGCTGCAAAAATAATCGCGCGAAGCCCAGGCGCTGTTGCGCGCGCAGCGGCAGAATGCGATCCCAGGTGTCGATTTCGTGCAGGCGCGGCGCCAGCCAGGCGATGCCCGCGCACTCCAGTGCGAAATGGATCGCGCGCGCATTGTAGTTATCCTCTTGCGCCGGATAGGTCAATACGGCGCGCAAGGTGCCGTGCGGCAAGAACGGCCGCTGCGGCACAAATGCGATAGCCTGTTTTTCGGGCAGCAATATTTCACCGCTGCCCCACGGCCACAAACCCGCCACCGCTTTAAATAAATTTATAGTGACGGCAGGATCGCCGGCGATCAATACGCGCTCGCCGCGATGAAACTCGGCATTGAAATTTTCGAGCAGAATTTGGCCGTCGGGATTAGCTATGCATAGATCGCGCATACTCAATAGCGGTTTGGTCGATTTGCCGATAGCGATGCGATGCGCTTCAGGATGCATTACCTGCGCCTCGAGCCGAATTAAATCGGCATACAGCGTCCAGACGCGATCAGCCGAGGCGCGGCACTTCGCCATATCGCCCAGATTATCGATCGGCCACGACAACGCCGAGGTCAACCGCTGGAACGCCTGCGCGGCTTGCATCAATACGCCGAGTGTCATGGTGCCGGCAATGTACTGCGGCGCGGCGACCAACAGCGGAAATACCGGCAGCAAGGTGCCGTAACCGTTCGAGAATGAAACGATGCCGGTGTACGCCCATGTCTGAAGATTCCAACTCGATGCCACCGCATCGAATAAACGCCCGGCGAGTTTGCGCTCGACACCTTCGCCATGCATCAGCGCAATCGCTTCGGAATTTTCGCGCGCACGCGCCAGGCCAAAGCGGAAATCGGCCTCGGCGGTCTGTAATCTATTGGTCGATGCAATCAGCGGCTTGCCGACCAGCCAACCTAATAATGTACCGATAGCGGCATACGCAAAAGCGAGCAGGACCATGTAACCCGGCACGTTGACAGCCGTGCCGGGCAGGCCGATGGAGCCGGAAACCGACCACAAAATATCGATAAAACTGCCGAGAATCAGCAGCGAATACACCAGCGTATGCGCCAGCGCGATAGCGGTCTCGGTTGCGATATGAATATCCTCGGCGATGCGGCCGTCGGGATTGTCGTGCTCGCCGGGCGTCAATACCAGTCCGTAGTGCAGACCGTGCGCCATCCAACGTTTAAGCACGCGCTCAGTCAACCAGCGCCGCCAGCCTAACTGCAGCCAGCGCTTCACGTAC
>DATIED010000060.1:0-4042 GCA_035455965.1 Spongiibacteraceae bacterium | reverse complement strand
CTCGACCGCTAACGAATCCATGCCGACGCGCCGGCAGGCATTGCCCTTCATTTTGACGTAGGTGGCGGAGGCGGGATCGTCGCCGACCAGAATGGTGGCCAGAATCGGCGTTTTGCCGCCGGACTTTTGCTTGAGGTGGGCGACGCGGCTGGTCAGCTCCGCCTCCCATAACGCGGCGGTGGCCTTGCCGTCCAACACTAATGCTGCCATGTTTGGTTTACCTTATTGGCTGAAATTTTTGCGAGGCATATTTTCGCACGCGAACTGATGGGCGCCTAGCGCGAAGCGCGGGCGATGCGGCATTCATTGTAAATTAACCACCGTGACAGGCCGATAATCCGCATCGAGGGATATTGAGGAGAGCCTGAACCCCATCATTGAGATGGCTGGCAATCGCTGTCTATGAATGAGATCGCCAAGCTTGAACATGCGCTGATGAGCTTGCCTGCAGCGGGCGAAATCAAAGAGCCAAGAAGTTGATTTTGAAGGGAATTAAATGGGGTGGCTGATGGGGATCGAACCCACGACCACAGGAATCACAATCCTGTGCTCTACCGACTGAGCTACAGCCACCATTAGAGCTACTGCTATTGTTGCGGACTTGCTATTGCGATACTGCTAAATTACTTTCTGCTACTGCTTGCGGTATCTCCACCTTCAGATGCACTACGACAACAGATATCACGATGCTACATTAATATCTATTTTGCTGTCAGGACATATGAATTGGTGCGCCCAGCAGGAGTCGAACCTGCGACCCACGGCTTAGAAGGCCGTTGCTCTATCCAACTGAGCTATGGGCGCTTGTGTCCGTAACTTAGGAACTTTAAGGTACGGAACCGGCAAGCGAGGAACGGACTGCCAAGCGATTAAAACTGCTGCCACTGTAAAGTGGTCGGGGTAGAAGGATTCGAACCTCCGACATCCTGGTCCCAAACCAGGCGCGCTACCGGACTGCGCTATACCCCGAACGTCATAAACCGACCCGATACAGAGGTGCGCATGATACGCACGAGCCCCTAACGCGTCAATTAAAAATCCGTCGTAGTCCTATAAAACCCCTGAAAGCACCACATAGGTGACAGGCTCAGGTCTTGGCTTGAGCCATAATTTATTGATATTCAGTACGATGTATTTTTCCGGGATAGCACGAAGGAAATTAGCGAGCATTTTGGTAGGTGCTACCTCAGGCTAAGTCGAATAATTGAAAAAGCAATTAGCTAGCTTCCCTATAAAGCCGCGCGCAAATTGGCCACTGTAGTCATTAAAGTCATTGGTTCAAGCGGAGATCCTCTAGTAATGAATGTGCTCAGCGAGCTGATTTCCCAGCCGGATCTCATTGATCAAAATGCCACCTCGGTTCACTGCTTTGGTAAATCTTATTCTCGAAGACAATTGGGAAGTGGCGCATGTAGTCGCTCAAGAGCGGTCGATCCAGCCTGACCCGCTGTATCTTTCTCTCATTCCCTGCAAGCCTAGTTATTTATGTTAGATTTGGCGATAGACAGCAACTCACCGTGCGCAGGAGAACATTAAATGAAACGAATCAATATGCAATCTCGTCGTGATTTGTTGAAAAAGATCACACTCGGCGTAGTGTTAGTAGCATGGGCCGGGCTGGAAAAAAACTTAGCGTTCGCCGCCGACGCGCCGCTGGTCACCGCCGATGATCCAACCGCAAAAGCTCTGAAATATGTCGAGGATGCGAGCAAGGCAAGCGGCGCGAAACCCGGCAGCAAGTGTGCGAACTGCGCGCTTTATCAAGGTGCAACTGCATCCAAGCAGGGGCCGTGCGCGATCTTTCAAGGTAAGCAGGTTAAAGCCGCAGGCTGGTGCACATCGTGGTCGCCTCAAATATAGGGTTAAACGAAGCGCGCTGGATAAAATAGCTTTATATGGTGAGAGGTTTTACGTTGCGTTTTGAGCCTGCAGCCGGATGAGTCCGGTAAGTGCGATGCCGAACAGCATTGCCGCCATGCCGAGCAGTAATAAATCGCCAACGATTTGATAAATCACCACACCGCCGATGCCGCCGACCAAAAAAGCAGCGACGGTTTGACTATGCAGGCGCAGTCGCGATCGGTATTGCACGGCATCGCTCGCAAGTTCACGGCCGCGCGCAATGTCCAACAACATGGCTAATTCGATGCCGATGTCGGTAACCAGGCCAGAAATATGAGTGGTGCGGACCCGCGCCTCGGAAATTCTCGTCACCACGGCGTTCTGCAATCCCATTAAAAAACTGAGGCCTAGAATCAAGGTCGGAACGCGGTGCACGCCGGGAAGCCATAATACCGTGCAGCCGAGCAGAGCTAGTAAAATCGCTTCGGTGAGAATGCTGAAGGCATAGATGCCAAACACATGCCGTCTGCGCCCTTCATTAATCAGCAGTGTCGATATGGCAGCGCCGCCGATAAATACGAGAACGATAAGCAAGAAAAAACCGGCGTAAGAGAAGTTGGCGAGTGCCAGACTGTTAGAGAGGGCCGATACGTTGCCGGTCATATTCGCGGAGAAAAATCCCACCGCATGAAATGCCGCCGCGTTCAGCGCGCCGGCAATGCCTGCGAGTGTGCAGGCAAGGCGACGATCGATGTCTTCGCTGCGTGCATCGCCCTGTCGAATCAACATATGTTTTACCCGCGGTAGCGCTGTAAATATCAACTTTTGTCGATGCTCCGAATCCCATCCTTCTCTATCACAATCAAGCGTTCTTTATACAAACGCCCAAGCGCCTGCTTGAAAACTTTTTTGCTGACGCCGAATAGCTTATAAATTTGTTCGGGTGGGCTTTTGTCGCTGATTGCCATAAAGCCATCGTGTTTTGCCAGGGTGTTGAGAATGCCCTGGGCAATATCGTCGATTTTGCCGCGACCGGGGGCTTGCAGCGCGACGTTTAACTTGCCGTCCTCGCGTACGGTTTTGATATAGCCCGATAGTTTTTCGCCTTTATGCAGCGGGCAAAATATTTCATTGTTATGTATCAGGCCCCAATAGCGATGGTCGACGATCACGCGTTGACCGAGATCGGTGGGACTGTCGACGATAATCGTTACTGCATCGCCTTCGCGATATGCGTGCGTTTCGTTGTCGAGAAAATCGGCGAGGCGGGCGGAGGCGGCTATGCGTTCGTGCTCATCCAGAAATACGCGCACCAACAGCGATTTGCCGGGCTCGAGATGCGGCTTTAAATTCTGCGGCACTTCGCCGTAGGGCAGCAATAAATCCTTGGCGAGTCCCCAGCTCAGAAATGCGCCGGTGTCGTTGACCGAGATTATTTTTAAATAGGCGAATTCGCCGACCTGAGCCAATGGTTTAACGGTGGTGGCGGTGACGAGACCTTCGCTATTTAAATAAACAAATACTGTTAGCTCGCTACCGACAGCGGTGCCGCGCGGCACGAAGCGCGCGGGCAACAAAATTTCGCGGTCACCGCTTTGGTCGTCGTGCAAATAAGCACCCTTGCTGGCAATGCGTCGCACTTTGAGGGTGTTGAAGCGGCCGATATCGGGCATGTATTTCCTTTAAAAAATAGTGCTTGTTTAGTTATCGAAGTAATAGGCTAGCCGCGGATACGCAGTGTTAGACCTTTCAAAAAATTCCGCAAAAATTGATCGCCGCAGGGGCGGTAATTTTTGTGGCCCTCCTTGCGAAACAACGCGCTGAGTTCGGGCTTGGATATTTTGAAGCCGGCGGCATCCATAATTTCATTCAGATTTTCTTCCTTTAACTCGAACGCGATGCGCAGCTTTTTCAAAATCATATTGTTGGTGATGGTGGTTGCAACGGGCTCGACGACGGGGTTCTCGCTTTTACCACGCTTTAAAATCACCAGGCCATTTAAGAAGTTGGCGAGGCTGGCCGGCGGACATTCGACGAAACCTTCCTCGCCTTCCTTTTTTAGCCAGGCGGCTACTTCTTCGCGGCTGGCCTGGTAATCGACCAGTTGCATAATGTCGACAACGTGGGCGTCGCCGAGATCGAGCATATAGCGCACGCTGCGCAGTACATCGTTAGTAATCATGCGGAAATCTCGATAAAT
>DATIED010000059.1:0-3995 GCA_035455965.1 Spongiibacteraceae bacterium | reverse complement strand
GCGAATTGATCTGTATAAAAATATCGAGTGCGCCCTGCAGTGCGCCGATCGACGAAGTCGATACCGCGCGCGTAAAAACCTGTCCGAAAGGCAGTGTAAAAATCGGATGGGTATTGACCGCGCAGCCGGGGCTGGTACCTGAAAACCCATCGAGGGCGCGGTGAGTGCGATACTCGGGCACAAAAGCATCGCTCACAATAATGTCGTGGCTGCCGGTGCCCTGCAGACCGCATACATTCCAGTTGTCGACAATTTGATAATCTTTAATCGGCACCAGAAATGTTCGATAGTCTGGCGCATCGCCGGCGCTTGTCGCTGGCACCATGGCCCCGAGAAAGGCCCAATGGCAATGTTTGGAGCCGCTGGAAAAACTCCAGTGGCCGCTCAATTTAAAACCACCGTCGACGCGTGTCACTTTGCCGACCGGCATGTACGACGATGAAATCAATGTCGATGAATCGTCGCCCCAGACATCCTGTTGCGCGCGCAGGTCGAACATACCGAGTTGCCAATTGTGAATGGCTACCACGCCGAGTACCCAGGCGCTCGACATGCAGCCTTCGGCGAGTATCGATTGCACGGCAAAAAATGTCTGCGGGTTTAATTCGTAACCGCCAAAAAGAGCCGGCTGCATAATGCGGAAAAAACCGGCGCGTTGGAAATCATCGATGGTAATCGACGGCAGATGGCCCAGTTCGGCGCAGACTGCGGCGCGCTCGCGCAATAGCGGCGCCAACGCGCGCGCTTTGGCGATTAATTCGTCGTGTTTTTCGTGGGCGAATGTAACCTTTGAAGCTCTGACATTAATGGTTTGAGAATTTACAGCTGTCATCATGTTATCTCTCCATTGTTCTAAAATTTGATGCCCCGATATCGAGCTACGCATTGAACTTGGTGGCGGGGTAAGGGGGGTGTCTTTTGCGGGACTAGGAGGCAAGCATTCAAGTAGCCTTGTGCTATCGTCTTAGAAGAACTTGTCGGCTTCACGGATGAATCGTGCTCGCAGCTTCGAAGAGAACCACTTCATGTCCCGCAAAAGACACCCCCCTTACCCCGCTCCTGGCACATAGTCTGCTGCCTCATGCTTTTAATTTGCAGAAATGATTCAACCCTGCCCCCAGCGATGTCCCCACACACTGGTGCGCGTCGATTCGGTCGGTAAATATTTGGCCCAGTTGACCTGCTCGCCACCGAAACCATACTCGATCGCAAATCCACCGGGCGATTCCAGGTACACCGACACCATGCTGTCGTTAGTGTGACGGCCGAGATCAGTGATAATGCGCAATTGGTTGGTGTGTATGCGATCGAGCAATGCACCGAGCGTATCGAGATTGTCGACCTCGAGCATAAGGTGTACTAAATCACCGGGCGCAGTTTTGTTATCCTCATACAAAGCGAGGCTGTGATGGCGCGGATTGCTGACATGTAAAAAATTTAACTCGTGATCCTCGTTGCCGATGGTACCTGGTACCTGGATCGACATATGATCGGTTTGCCCAAACCCCATCACATTCGTATAAAAAGCATGACTTGCGCTCATGTCCGGCGTAGCAATGGCGATATGGCCCAGGCCCATATCGCCATTGCGGCCGGTGACAAAACGGCGCACGCCAACCGCGGATAACAGCGGCGCGTAGTCGAGCGGCAAACCGTAAAAAATTTCGCCGATGCGACCGGCTGGATCGATGAAGCGCGCAAATTCGCGCACGCTGCGCACTCCCGCCTGTTCGCGGCTGCCGATCTCGACGGCGATATCGGCACTTTGCAATTCCTGCACGGCGCGCAGGAAAGAAGCCTTGCTAGGCAACTCCCAGCCAGCATATAAAAAGCGATCGCTGTTGCCGTGCACGATTCGCAGCCTATACAGATATTCATCCATTTTAAAATAGAGCTGCTGCTGCGCATGCACATTCGGAGCGACCATCAAGCCGAGAATCTGCGTACCGAAGAAACGCCATTTTTCCAGATCGGTGGTTTCGATCACTACATAACCCAGTGCTGCAATATCCATCGCGATCTCCATTACGCCAAAGTGATATGTTCTTTGGGTTTGACGATATCCTGCGGGATATCCGCGACGTTCATGTAGAACTGGCTATACCATTTGCGCAGCATATGCAGCGGGCCGTCGCCGTCGCAGAGCAACGGGTTGTCGACGCGCACCTTGTTATCCCAGACATCGACATCCTGTTTGAACGAAATGATATTGGCCTGCAAATATTCTTCGAGCAGTTTTTGATTCTCCTCGGCACTGACCCCCGCAACTTTTTTCAGCATCACGCCGAAGTTGATATGAAAACATTCGGTGTTGAGCGGTACGTGGGCAACCAGCAAATGTACTTCCATCGCCTTGCCATCCATGCTGCCGTTCATCGTCGTCGTCATATAGGCGGGCCCCTCGTAGATGGCGACACTGGTGAGGCCCGACGAGCCGTCCTCGAGAATGGCGTGTGATCCCTCCGAATATTGGGTGTAGCGATGGCCATCCTGCACATTGCGGAATTTATTGATTTTGAAATAGTGCACCGGACCGAAGTGGGCAACGTCGGCCATGTTATCCACCAGTTCGCGGCAATTGCTGTGAATGGTGAATTGCGTGGTAACCCAATCGGTCCACTCGCCGGAAAAATAATCCGCGCTGCGCAGTGGGCGCTGCGCTGCGATCGGCGGGTTGCCTTCGGGATCGTTCCATACGAATAACAAACCATTTTCTTCCATGATCGGCCACGATTTAATAACGGCTTTCAACGGAATACGTTTCGCGTAGGGGATATCGTCGCAAATGCCGTCGCCGCCCCAGCTCCAGGCGTGGAACGGGCAGACGATGGAGTTGCCCTCGACACAGCCGAGCGCGAGATCGGCGCCCATATGCGGGCAGTAGCCATCGAGAATATGCACGGTGTTGTCTTCGCTGCCGCGATAGGCAACTAACTTGGTGCCGAAATATTGCAGGCGACGCGGCTCCGCGGTGAAATCGCTGGCTTTGCCGAGGCAGTGCCAGCCGCGCGCATAACGCTCGGGCACTGCGGCCGCTTCGATTTTATAGGGCGGGTAGGTGTGGTCTGTTGCGGCTGCGGTCGCGGCTGTCATGGCGCTTTCCTCGCTATACAAATGTTTATGGTCAATGCTGTGTCAATGAAAAATGTTTGCAGAGCAGTGTTGATAAAGCTAAGTGAGAACGCCGTGGCAGCGTATAGTCGTATCGGACGAGGTAGCGGTAATTCGTGCATTCCGTTGATTGAGATCAAACGATTCGGCGCTTATCGCCAGGTTTTTGGCAGCGGTTTGGTGGGTGCGCAGCGGGCGCTGTCAGCCGACCAACCAGCAAGGCTGTAGTCGCGTTTATAGCAGCGGCTGTTATGTCGGTGGCTGCGCAGGTATGAGGGTTTAGCGAGATTTACTCAGCGGCGGAATTGCAGTAACGTTTCAATCTCTCCTGCAGAGCAAAACCATGAATCGACCATCGACACCGGTAGCCGTTGGCGACGAGCCGCACTGCCATCAAGATCCGCAGACGTCCTGCTCCAGTTGCCGGATGTCGCAGATATGCCTGCCGATCGCGCTGGAGGCGCCCGATGTCGAGCGTCTCGATTCGATTATTCAGCGCGGCCGGCCGTTGCGTAGAGGCGAGCAGGTATTCCGTCAAAACGATCCGTTTCATGCCTTGTATGCGGTGCGCTCGGGGACGCTGAAAAGTTATAGCGTCAGCAATACCGGCGCCGAGCAAATTACCGCGTTTTATTTCCCCGGGGAAATTCTCGGCATGGAGGGCATCAGCCAGCGTGTTCATCCTAATACCGTCGAAGCGCTGGAGACCGCGGCGATCTGCGAAATTCCATTCGAGTTACTGGGCGATCTCAGTATTCGTATTCCCAGCTTGCAGCGTCACTTCTTTCAGCTAATGAGTCAGGAGATAGCCGAGGATCAACTGCTGATTGTCATGCTCAGTAAAAATTCGGCGGACCAGCGCGTCGCCGCTTTGCTGCTGAGCA
>DATIED010000058.1:0-2345 GCA_035455965.1 Spongiibacteraceae bacterium | reverse complement strand
ATGTTCTATGCCCGCGAAGCGCCCGGCATGGAGCCATTCGTAGTCGAAGGTACGCATTTCAAGCAGGGCGCGCCGCTCTACATTGTCGAAGTCATGAAGATGTTCAACAAAGTGTATGCACCGTTTGCCGGCACGATCGAGAAGGTTCTGGTCGACGCCGATGGTGTTATCATCAAAAAGGGCCAGCCGCTGTTCAAGATTACGCCGGACGAAAAAATCGTCATCGAAACGCCCGAGGAAGTCAGCGCCCGGATGCGCAAGAAAACATCGGCGTTTTTAGCAAACTTGCTTTGATCGACTGCGCTTGAGCTTCCCCTTTGAAAAAGGGGGATCGAGGGGATTTAAAATCCTCCTAGCCCCTTGATTAAAGGGGGATGTGATTGTGCCTTCATTGAGAAAATGAAGGATAAGCTGAGGGTTATTACATGATTGTTGCGCTCGATCATATCGCCATCGCGGTCCCCGACTTCGAAAAAGCGATCAAGCGTTTTCTCGAGGATTTCGGTCTGACCTTCGAGGGTACCGAAGATGTGGAATCGGCGAAAACCTCGACGGCATTTTTCCCGTTGCCGCCGACCAGTATCGAGTTGGTGCATCCGCTGCGCGGCGAGGGACCGATCGCCAAGTTTTTAGAAAAGAAAGGCGGCGGCATTCATCATCTGTGTTTTCGCAGCGACAATATCGAAGAAGATGTTGCCCGTTTGCGCGCCAAGGGTTACGAGTTCCTGAGCGAAGCGCCAACTCCCGGCGCGCATAATTGCAAAGTTATTTTTATTCATCCGAAATCCTGCGACGGCGTGTTGATCGAAATCAATCAGCCGGCGGAGGATCATCATTAATTATCACAACCGTAGGTCGGACTTCAGTCCGACGCGGGCAAAATCGTCGGACTGAAGTCCGACCTACAAAGTAAGCCTCCGGTTTTGGAGATAGAGTTCGCTATGACCGACAAAAGTTACCAGCCCGAACAGCACAGCGCCGCAGAGTGGCAGAAGTTAGCGACCAAATCGCTGAAAAGCGGTTCGCTCGATGAGCTCACCTGGCATACGCCAGAGGGCATCGACGTTAAGCCGTTATACACTGCCGAAGATCTGCAGGGTCTGCCGTTCGCGAATACCTTGCCGGGCCTGGAGCCGTTCGTGCGCGGTCCGCAGGCCACCATGTATGCGGTGAAACCGTGGACGATTCGTCAATACGCGGGCTTCTCGACCGCCGAAGCATCAAATGCGTTTTATCGCAAGGCGTTGGCGGCCGGTGGTCAAGGCGTATCGGTGGCGTTCGATCTGGCGACCCACCGCGGCTACGATTCGGATCATCCGCGGGTCACCGGCGATGTCGGTAAAGCGGGCGTCGCGATCGACTCCGTCGAAGATATGAAAATTTTGTTCGACAGTATTCCGCTCGACAAAGTCTCGGTATCGATGACCATGAATGGCGCGGTGTTACCGATTCTGGCCGGTTATATCGTTGCCGCGGAAGAGCAGGGCGTTAAGCAGGATCAATTGTCCGGCACCATTCAGAACGATATTCTGAAAGAGTTCATGGTGCGCAACACCTATATTTATCCGCCGGCACCGTCGATGCGCATCATCGGCGACATCATCGCGTACTGCTCCGATCATTTGCCGCAATTCAATACGATTTCAATTTCCGGCTATCACATTCAGGAAGCCGGTGCCGACGCGGCGCTGGAGTTGGCGTACACGCTCGCCGATGGTAAAGAATACATTCGCACCGCGATCAATGCCGGCCTGGACATCGATAAATTCGCTGGTCGCCTGTCGTTTTTCTGGGGCATCGGCATGAACTTCTACATGGAGGTGGCGAAGCTGCGCGCCGGCCGCCAATTGTGGGCGCGCATCGTCAGTGAATTCAATCCGAAAAATCAGCGCTCGAAAATGTTGCGCACGCATTGCCAGACTTCCGGCTGGTCGCTGACCGAGCAAGACCCTTACAACAATGTCGTGCGCACCACTATCGAAGCGATGGCGGCGGTATTCGGCGGCACGCAATCGCTACATACCAACGCATTCGACGAAGCCATCGCGTTGCCCACCGAATTTTCGTCGCGCATCGCGCGCAACACGCAATTGGTGATTCAGGAAGAAACCGGCATCACGAAAGTAATCGATCCGTGGGGTGGTTCGTACTTCATGGAATCGTTGACGCAGGAGTTGGCCGATAAAGCCTGGGCGATGATCGAGGAGATCGAAGCAGCCGGCGGTATGGCGAAAGCGATCGAAACCGGGTTGCCGAAATTGAAAATTGAAGAATCGGCGGCGCGCAAACAGGCACGTATCGATCGCGGCGACGACGTTATCGTCGGCGTGAATAAATACCGGTTA
>DATIED010000057.1:0-3241 GCA_035455965.1 Spongiibacteraceae bacterium | reverse complement strand
GCGAACAACAGGCTTGTGGCGCACTATTAACTGGATTGCAGCACACCTATGAAAGTCGTTTTATGTTGGCACATGCATCAACCCGAATATCGCGATTTACGCAGCGGTGAATACGAGCTGCCGTGGACCTACCTGCACGCGCTCAAAGATTACGTCGATATGGCTGCGCACCTGGAAGCGCACCCGAATGCCTGTGCGGTAGTAAATTTCGCGCCGGTGCTGCTCGATCAAATCGCCGATTATGGCCAGCAGATCGAGCATTACTTTTCGCGCGGTGCGGCGCTACGCGATCCGGTTTTAACGGCTTTGGTGCAAGTGGTGCACCCCAGTTCCAGCAGCGAGCGCCTGACGCTGTTGGCGAAAATGCTGCGCGTCAACCGCAAGCGCGTGGTCGAGCGCTTTCCGGCTTTCGCACGCCTGGCAACCATGGTTGATTGGCTGGAGTTAAATCCCAGCGCCGCGATTTATATTTCGGATCAATTCATCACCGACGTAGTGGTGTGGTATCACCTGGGCTGGGTGGCTGAAACGGTGCGGCGCGACGATGTGCGCATCAAACGTTTGCAGGATAAACAACAGAATTACAATTTGCAGGATCGCTTGGAACTGTTGCGGATCGTTCAGCAATTAATCGATTCGCTGTTGCCGCGCTACCGCAAGCTCGCCGAGAACGGGCGCATAGAATTGGCAATGAGCCCCTATGCACACCCGATCGTGCCACTGCTACTCGAGTTGGATTCGGCGCGTGCGGCGCTGCCGGAAGTCGAATTGCCACTGACCGACGCCTATCCCGGCGGCCTTGAGCGCGCGCACTGGCATTTACAGCAGGGCCTGCAAACGTTCGAGCAGCATTTTGGTATGCGCCCGATCGGTTGCTGGCCGTCGGAAGGCAGCGTCAGCCTGCCGACCCTGCAGTTACTACAGCAGCACGGTTTTCGCTGGGCCGCCAGCGGCGAGACGGTACTGCGTAACAGTCTCAAGCTCAGCCGCCTGGAACCGGCGTTTACGCTGCCCAACGATTGCGTACATCGGGTTTATCGCTGCGCCGATACCACCATCGATTGTTTTTTTCGCGACGACAATCTGTCGGACCGCATCGGCTTTTTGTATGCCGATTGGCATGCCGACGATGCCGTCGCCAATTTAATTCACGAGCTCGAAAATATCGCGGCGGCCTGCCCGGCCAGCGACGACACGGTGGTATCGATTATTTTGGATGGCGAAAACGCCTGGGAGTATTATCCGGAAAACGGTTACTACTTTCTCGATGCGCTATACAAAAAACTCAGCGCACACGACAGCCTGGAATTGACGACCTTTCAGCGCGTACTCGCACCGCAGACTTTACAGCGCGTGCAGTTACCGGCATTGGTAGCCGGTAGTTGGGTGTACGGCACATTCTCCACCTGGATCGGCAATGGCGATAAAAATCGCGGCTGGGATATGTTGTGCGAAGCGAAGCGCGCGTACGACGCAGCGCTGGCCAGCGGCACATTGACCGAACAACAGCGCGCGCAAGCGACGTTGCAGTTGGCGGCTTGCGAAGGCTCCGATTGGTTCTGGTGGTTTGGCGATTACAATCCGGCGGCAGCGGTCAGCGATTTTGAGCGCTTATTTCGCCGCCATCTCGGCAATCTCTACCAATTGCTCGGCGCACCGATACCCGATGAATTATCGCAGGTGGTGAGTCGTGGCGGCGGCAGCCCGGAGCGCGGCGGCGTGATGTTGCACGGCCAGGCGCCCGGTGCCGTGCAATGAGCGATGCTTCAGCGGAAAATAATTTTAAACAGCGCAATGCCGGCGTGTTGTTGCATCCCACTTCGCTACCATCGACCTGTACCGATCGCGGTGGCGATATCGGCGCGCCGGCGCATCGCTTTCTGAACCTGCTTGCGGCCGCCGGCTTTCGCGTTTGGCAAATGCTGCCGATCGGCCCTACGCATGGCGATCGATCGCCGTATCAATCGCTATCCGTGCATGCCGGCAATATCGATTTAATTAGCCTTGAGTGGCTACACGAGAGGCAATGGTTAAACGCAGATGAGCTGTCGCTGCCGCGCTCCGCCGCACTACAGTGCGCCGCGCCGCGCTTCGCTGAAGCAGCAGCTAAACAGGCGGAGTGGGGGACGCGCTACCACCAGTTCTGCGAATTGCACCGCCAGTGGCTGGACGATTACGCACTATTTATTGCGGCGCGCGAAGCGCGCGGCCACAGCGCCTGGTTTACCTGGCCGCTGGCGCTGCGCCGTCGCGAAGCACAGGCCCTGCAGGCCGAGCGACAAACCCTGCTGGTGCGCATCGAGGCGGTTAAGTTCGAGCAGTTCGTATTTTTTTGCCAATGGCAGGAGTTGCGCGTTGCCGCGCAAACTTTAAATATTCAACTGTTTGGCGATATGCCGATTTTTGTCGGACACGACAGCGCCGACGTCTGGGCTGCACAAGAGTTATTCCGCCTGGCCGAGGATGGCTCGGTATTAACTGTAGCGGGTGTGCCGCCGGATTATTTTTCCGCTACCGGGCAGCGCTGGGGTAACCCGCACTACAACTGGCCGGCGATGCAGGCGCAAGGATTTGCCTGGTGGCTGAATCGGCTACATACCCAGTTACTGTGTTTCGATATCATCCGCGTCGATCATTTCCGTGGCTTTGAAGCCTATTGGGAAATTCCCGCTGCTTCGGCCACCGCCACCGAGGGGCATTGGGTCAAGGCACCGGGCGCCGCGCTATTGGAAGCCATGTTTCAAGCGTATCCGCAACTATCGCTGGTAGCAGAGAATTTAGGGGTTATCACCGACCAAGTCGAAGCGTTGCGCATGCAGTTCCATTTGCCCGGCATGCTTATATTGCAATTTGCTTTCGGCGGCGACGCTGCCAATCCCTATCTGCCGCACAATCACCAAACGGGCGACGTGGTTTATACCGGCACTCACGATAACGATACGACTTTAGGTTGGTATCAAACGCTTGAGCCGGCAGTACGCGAGCAAATCGATGAGTACTTCGGCCATTCCGGCGACGCAGTGCCCTGGCTATTTATACGTGCAGCGCTGGCCTCGGTGGCCTATCTTGCAATCATTCCCTGGCAGGATGTGTTAGCGCTGAACAGCACGGCGCGCATGAATATTCCGGGTACCGTCGAGGGCAATTGGCGCTGGCAATTCGACTGGGCACAGGTGCCAGAGGGACTGGCGGAGCGAGTTCGCGCGGCCTTAATTTTATACGGCCGGCTCCCTCGGTTTTA
>DATIED010000056.1:0-2500 GCA_035455965.1 Spongiibacteraceae bacterium | reverse complement strand
GAATCCGGCTCGCCATACAACGTAGTGCGTTGACGCGGCTCGCGACCGCAGCGCCGAATCAATTCATCCATGCGCTCCGGCGGCAATTCTTGACCGTGCTCAGCGCCGGCGGCACGCGTGATCGATTCATTCATCAACGTGCCACCGACATCGTTGGCACCCGCCGCCAGACAAGCGGCGACACCGACCTCGCCCATCTTCACCCACGACGCCTGAATATTCGCAATCATCGTGTGCAACGCCAGGCGCGCTACCGCATGCATCAACACCGCTTCGCGGAACGTCGGGCCGCGGCGCGCCCTGCCTTTTAGGTACAGCGGCGCTTCCATCGCCACGAATGGCAGCGGCACGAATTCCGTCAAGCCACCACTGCGCGCCTGTAAATCGCGCACTCGCAAAATGTGGCGCGCCCAATGCTCATGGCGCTCGATATGGCCGTACATAATGGTCGAGGTGGTGCGCAAACCGACTTTGTGCGCGGTTTCGATCACGCGCAGCCAATCGTCGGTGCCTATCTTGTCGGGGCATAACGTCGCGCGTACTTCATCGTCGAGAATTTCGGCGGCGGTGCCCGGCAATGTTCCCAGGCCAGCCTCTTTCAAACGGCGCAGAAATTCTTCGAGTTCGATGCCGAGAGTTTTTGCACCCTGCCACACTTCCAGCGGCGAAAACGCATGAATATGCATATCCGGCGTCGCGGCTTTTACCGTCGCTAAAATATCGAGATAGGTTTGGCCGGTGTATTCGGGATGAATGCCGCCCTGCATACACACTTCGGTGGCGCCGCGCTGCCACGCTTCGCTAACACGACGTTGAATTTCTTCCGGCGCCAGATCGTACGGCCGGCCACGCAAATTCTCGCTCAACTTGCCTTTCGAGAAGGCGCAGAACTGGCATTTGAAATAGCAGATATTGGTGTAATTGATATTGCGATTGACCACATAGGCCACACCATCGCCATTCACTGTACGGCGCAGCGCATCGGCCGCCTGGCAGACATAGGAGAAGTCATCGCCGCGCGCCTGAAATAAACGCACGATTTCCGGCTCGGATAAACGCTGGCCGGCGCGCGCCCGATCGACGATCGCGCGCACATCGGCGCCGACGTGTTTTGGCGCTTGTTGCAATAACTCCAAATCGAAAGCCGGCGGTGCGGACGCTTCGCCGGGCGACCAGGAATCGGCGCGCGCAAAACCTTCGGCATCTATTTTTTGCAGTACCGCAGTTTGCAAATCGACATCGAGCCAACGCATATGCGCCAAGGCATAGGCCGGATAAATGGTTAAGCGTTCCTGTAATAGCTTGCCGGTCTGCGCCGTTTCGCGCGCCAGATTATCCAGGTGCGGCCACGGCGCTTCGGGGTTTACGAAATCCGGAGTAACGGGACTGACGCCGCCCCAATCGTTGATGCCGGCGGCGATCAATTGCGGCAATACGCCGGGACTTAAATTCGGCGGCGCCTGAATACTCATCGTCGCACCGAAAATCAAACGCGCGACGGCGATAGTCCATAACAGTTCGTTGAGATCGGGCTCCGGCGCCTGCGCCATCAAGGTATCGGGCTTGGCGCGGAAATTCTGTACGATGATTTCCTGCAGATGGCCGTGCGGCGCATTCACAGCGCGCAGCGCCAATAAACTTTCGATGCGCTCGCGGCGCGTTTCGCCGATGCCGATCAAAATGCCGCTGGTAAAAGGCACCGCCGCTGCGCCGGCCAGGCGCATGGTTTCCAAACGCACTGCGGGATCTTTATCGGGCGAACCGTAATGGGGCATACCCTTGCCGCACAGTCGCGTCGCGGCCGATTCCAGCATGATGCCCATGGATGCCGATACGCGCCGCAGCTTGGCGATCTCGGCCGCGTCCATGGTGCCGGCGTTGATATGCGGCAATATGCCCGTCTCTTTAAAAATACGCTCGGCCACCGCGGCGACGTAATCGAGCGTGCTGGCAAAACCCATTTCGGCGAGCGCTTCGCGCGCCACGCGGTAACGCAGCTCAGGCTTTTCGCCGAGCGTCAGCAGCGCTTCCTTGCAACCTAATTGCTCGGCGGCGCGCACCTGCGCAATAACATCGTCGATCGCCATATACGGCGCATCCAAATGGCGCGGCGTCTGCGCAAAAGTGCAGTAGTGGCAGACATCGCGGCACAATTGTGTCAGCGGCAGAAAAATCTTGCGCGAATAAGTGACGACATTGCGAAAGCCGCGATCGCGAATTTGCGCGGCCGCTGTCATTAACAACGGCGTATCGGCGCAATCCGCCAATTGCAGCGCCTGCGCATCGCTCAACGCCTCGCCCCGCAGCGCGCGCTCGATTAAAGCGACACCGGCTTCATTGCTAAGCTCGGCGCTAATCGGCTCGGCCATACATCTCTCCGCTGAGTTGAGCATTAACATTTCGGTCATCGACAACATTTCGATCATCAACAATATCGCGGTCGTCGACCGATTGCATCATTAAAGCCAGTCGCGCGGCAACGCCGCTGTCGCGCAGATAC
>DATIED010000055.1:0-6125 GCA_035455965.1 Spongiibacteraceae bacterium | reverse complement strand
GAATTATTGAAGAACGGCCTGATCGAGCGCGGCCACAACGCCGTGTTCGGTATAGCGCATACCCGCAAGGCGGCCTGGTTATTGGCGCGTCAGGCACAGCCGTTGGCATTGGTCGATGGCGAACAGGCCCATGGCACCCAGGCCGCCGGCGAACAACTGGATATCGAATGGTTGCGCCGACAGCTCGGCGCGCTGTCGATCGAGACGCTGGACATCGATCGCAATATCATTGCCGCGCTGGGCAAGATGGGCATTCGCACATTAAATGCTTTAAATGATCTGCCGCTGGCCGCACTCGGCAAACGCTTCGGCGCGGCCTTTATTCGCTACCTGCAACAAGTGCTCGGCACGCATCCCGACCCGCAGCCACCCTTCGCTCCGCTACCGAAATTTCAAGCGGGTTTAAGCTTTATCGATGGCATACACAATCGTCAGGCACTGTTATTCCCTATGCGCCGGCTGCTGCAAACCTTCGGCGATTATTTGCAGAGCCGGCAATTATTGTGCACAGCATTATCCTGGGAGTTGCACGATGCCTGCGCACCGCAAGCCACTATAACCATCGAACTGATGCGCACTGAACCGACAAGCGGCCAGCAACGGCTGCGCAACCTGCTCGAGTTAAGCGAATTAAAATTACAAAATACGCCGCTGCACGACGTCGTTTACACATTGATATTGCGCAGCGAACATTTTCTATCGGCGCAACCGCAAAGCCTGCAACTGTTCATCGACGAGGAAAACCCGGAAGGCTCGCTCGCCATCCTGATCGATAAGTTGCGCGCGCGGCTCGGCGTCAATGCGCTCGAAAAGTTAAGTTGTCGCGATGTGCACTGGCCGGAATCAGCCTCGGTGCAACAGCCTATCGATACGGCCTGCGCCGTCGAATCCAACGTCCGCGCAGCGATTCCTGAACAGTTACGGCCGCTATGGTTATTGCCGATACCACAGCGGCTTAGCGAGCGCGATAAAAAATTATTCTGGCACTGTTTAGTGGGGGCAGATCAGGCACTGCAAGTGCTGCGCGGACCGGAGCGCATCGGCAATCACTGGTGGGAACAGACCTACACCGCGCGCGACTATTACGTCGCGCGTGCCGAGGATGGCCGCCTGTGTTGGATTTTTCGCGAATTGAGCAGCGGCCAGTGGTTCGCGCATGGCCTGTTCGCATGACTTGCCCGGCATGACTCAGTACGCGGAATTGCATTGCCTCAGCAATTTCAGTTTTCTGCGTGGCGCTTCGCATCCGTGGGAGCTGGTCGAGCAGGCCGCCGAACTCGGTTATAGCGCCGTCGCCATTACCGACGAATGCTCGTTCGCCGGCATCGTTAAAGCGCATGTCGCGGCGCTGGAGTTCGGCATACAATTATTGATCGGCAGCGAATTGCAACTTGAAGAAAATTTAACGATTATCGCCATCGCGCCGAACAAAACTGCATACAGCGAACTATCGGCGCTGATTACTCTGGCGCGCCGACGCAGCGACAAAGGCAGTTATCGGCTAGGTCTGCGCGATCTCGAATTTAATCTGCGCCACAATCTCATCATCTGGCAGCCGGCACTTAATGCCTCTGACAGGGCCTCCGACAAAGCCGCGGACAATACGCACTACGCCGCAGAGCTCAAACGTATATTCGACAATCGCCTGTGGCTGGGCTTCAGCAATTTATTGTGCGGCGATGAGCCGGAACGCCTCGAAGAATGTTATCGCCTGTCCACCAACGAAAAAATTCCATTACTGGCCTGTGGCAATGTACGGATGCACCGACGCGAGCGCCATGCATTGCAAGATGCACTGACCGCGATTCGGCACAATACCTCGGTCGATAAGCTGGGCATGCTCCGGCATGGCAATAGCGAGCGTTATTTGCGCCCGCTGCCAAAACTGGCCGAGCTCTATCCCGCCGCACTATTGCAGGAGACCATGGTCTTCGCGCGACGCTGCACTTTTTCTCTTAAAGAATTGCGCTACGAATATCCTCCCGAGGTCGTCCCGGACGGTATGACGCCGGGCAGCTATCTACGCTACCTCGTCGATGTCGGCGTGCGCGAGCGCTGGCCCGATGGTATCCCCGCCGCGGACGCACAACAAATCGATGTCGAATTACAACTCATCAACGAGCTGGAATACGAATATTATTTTCTCACCGTGCACGATATCGTCCGTTTCGCGCGCGACCACGATATTTTGTGTCAGGGGCGCGGCTCGGCGGCCAACTCGGTGGTTTGTTATTGCCTCGGTATCACCGAGGTTTCGCCGGCCAACGGCGCCTTATTATTCGAGCGTTTTATCTCGAAGGAACGCAATGAACCGCCGGATATCGATGTCGATTTCGAGCACGAGCGGCGCGAGGAAGTCATTCAATATATTTACAAAAAGTACACGCGCGAGCGCGCTGCACTCGCCGCCACGGTGATTTGTTATCGACCGCGCAGCGCGGTGCGCGATATCGGCAAGGCACTCGGCATCGATCCGTTATTTATCGAACAATTGCGTAAATCGATGGCGTGGTGGGATCGGCGCGATGAATTGCAGGAGCAGTTCCGCAAACAAGGCTTAGCGGAAAATTCGCGGCTGGCCGATTTGTTTTTTAGCCTGGTGCAACAGATACGCGGCTTTCCGCGCCATCTGTCGCAGCACGTCGGCGGTTTTATCATCACCAAAAGCCCGATCAGCACCCTGGTACCGGTGGAGAATGCCGCCATGCCGGAACGCACCATTATTCAATGGGATAAGGAAGATATCGAAGCCCTCGGTCTGCTGAAGGTCGATGTCCTGGCACTGGGCATGCTGACGGCGATTCGCAAATGCCTGGCTTTAGTGACGCAGCACTACGGTGCAACGTTGACTATGGCGACTATTCCACCGGCCGACGAGTCCACCTACGATATGCTGTGCCGCGCCGATAGCGTCGGCGTATTTCAAGTCGAATCGCGCGCGCAGATGGCAATGTTGCCGCGCTTGCAGCCGCGCAAATTTTACGACCTGGTGATTCAGGTTGCGATCGTACGACCCGGTCCGATTCAAGGCGACATGGTGCATCCGTATTTGCGGCGTCGCCAGGGTTTGGAGCCGGTCACTTACCACAATGCAGCAATAGAAGCCGTATTGAAGCGCACGCTCGGCATTCCGATTTTTCAGGAGCAGGCGATTAAACTGGCGATGGTGGCGGCGGGTTTCAGCGCCGGCAAAGCCGATCAATTGCGGCGCGCGATGGCGAGCTGGGGCAAAAACGGTAACTTCGATCACTTCGAAACAGAATTGATCGACGGCATGCTGGAGAGAGGCCATTCGCTCGATTTTGCGCAGCGCCTGTTCAAGCAAATGCAAGGTTTCGGCGCGTACGGTTTTCCCGAATCGCATGCCGCCAGTTTTGCCTTGCTGGTGTACGTATCGGCCTGGTTGAAATGCCATTACCCGGCAGCATTTTATTGCGCATTATTGAATAGTTTGCCGATGGGATTTTATTCGGCTTCGCAACTGGTGCAGGATGCGCGTCGCCACGCCATAGAAGTACGCGCCATCGATGTACGACACAGCGACATCCATCACACGCTCGAAAATACCACCATTGATCGACCGCCGGCCCTGCGCCTGGGATTGTGTCTGATCGAAAATTTAGGCGCGGCAACCGCCGCGCGCATTAACGCCGCGCGTGCGCAACAACCGTTTGCCGATATCGCCGACTTACAGCGGCGCGCGCAGTTAAGTACCGCACAATTGACAACGCTGATCGCCGGCGGCGCGGTGGAGTCGTTGAGCGGCCATCGCCATCGCGCACATTGGCAGGCACTGGCACTGCCGGCGGCAATCCCCTTGAGCGCAGCTACGCAGTGCGATTACGACGATCAGGTGCAGTTAGCGGCGCCCAGTGAAATAGAAAATATCGTCGCCGATCACAACAGCATCGGCCTGACGCTGCGACGCCATCCGCTGGCGCTGCTACGCGAGCACTTCGCATTATTTCGGCGCTGTAAAAAGCAAACCGAGCTGGCGACCTTAAACCAGGGCCGCTTCGTGCGGGTGGCGGGACTCGTCACCGGTCGGCAGCGACCCGGCACCCAAAGCGGTGTTATTTTTGTTACTCTCGAAGATGAAACCGGCAATATCAATGTGGTGGTGTGGAAAGATGTGCAACTGCGCTATCGAGAGGCGCTGCTGAAAGCAAAAATACTGCTGATCAAGGGCGTACTGGAAACCGATGGCGCGGTCGTGCACGTATTGGCCGGCGAACTGATCGACTGCACTCATTATTTGCAGACCATGCAGGTGCATTCGCGCGATTTCCATTGAGCGAAGCGGCGCAGGGTTAAATACGCATAATGCTCCTCGCAGAATATCGAGCGAACCACCAAAAAATGCACCGCTTATAAGGACTCGAGTATCGCGATGCCGCAATGGTTGCATAATTGGACAGTCGATGACTTAGCGCATTCGCCGCGTCTCTGGCTCGATCTCACCACGGTAATTGTGCTGCTCCTGTTGAGCGGGCGCTTAACGCGCTATAAGTGGCCATTTATTATCTTCGTGCTGCCGGGAACGATCGCACACGAATTAGCGCATTGGTCGATGGCTTTACTGTTTGGCGGCCAACCAAAACCGCCGTCGCTGCAACCCCAAACCGCAGGCCAGCGCTGGACGCTGGGGCACGTCGTCATCCGCAATCCACGCTGGTACAACCTGCCGCAAATCGCGTTGGCGCCGTTGCTGTTGCTGCCGCTCGCAGCGCTTGCCTACTGGCATTGGCTACGCTTTTATCCGCTAACAACCTGGCAGCACTGGCTGGGGCTATATTGCATCGCAATGTTAATCCGCAGTTCGATACCCTCGTCCGAAGACTTTCGTCTGCTGCTGCGTTACCGGCTACCGCTGCTTATACTCGGCTGCCTGGGGCTGAGCTTGTTTATCGCGCTGCGAAAGTAATACGGCGCGTTATACTGGTGCCAATGCCGCCCGGAATGTCGCCTGAATTGCGCGCTCACTCAACACAACCGAGCCCCTTCAATACAACCGAGCCCTTTCAAACAACCGAGTATTAGCGATGCCCGAACTCGATGAGCCACTCTCCCCAACCGAAATCGATGAACCGTTATCCCAGGCGGAACTCGATGAACTGGACGAATTGTTGCTCCAGTTTGCCGAACAGCACGAAGCCAATACCGGCGAGGATCTGGATGGCATTTTATCGGCATCCGAACTCGATGGCTTTATGACAGCGGTGCTCAGCGGGCCGGAGGAAATAGCGCCGGCCGAATGGTTCGCGGCGATGTTTAGCGGCGAGCCGCCGGATTTCGAAGCGGATGTCAAAGTGCAGTATTTATTTACGCTGCTGATGCGTCATTTAAACAACATCGCAGAATTACTGGCTGAGGACGTCGAACAATTCGAGCCGATGTTCGGCTATCGCGAGGTCGACGGTGTCGATATCGAAGTGCCGGATGAGTGGTGCATGGGTTACTTACGCGGCATTTCGCTACGCGCCGAGCAGTGGGAGTCGCTGTGGGACGATCAGCCCGAAGCGTTGACAACTATCGCCTTATTCGGCACGCCGGAAGGCTGGGACGAGCTGGAGAAGCTGGACGAAGAAACCCAAACCGGCTTTCGCGAAACCTTACCGGCAATGGTGCGCACTATCTACGGATACTGGCAAACACTGCGCAATACGCCGGACCCACACCGTCGCGACGAACCAAAAATCGGCCGCAACGATCCCTGCCCGTGCGGCAGCGGAAAAAAATACAAGCAATGCTGCCTGCACTAATCGGTCGATATCCAAGCGCTCAATAGCAGTAGTGGTATGATTTAAAAACGATAATCGCCGGAGCATCCGCCATGTTAGGAAACCTGTCGCCATTTCTGCTGCACTGGATAATTATGTCGCTGTCGCTCTGGGTGGCCAGCTATGTGTTTAGCGGCTTAAAATTCGCCGACACCTCCTCGCTGATTATCTCCGCTTTACTGCTCGGCTTTGCCAACGCCATTGTCCGGCCATTGCTGGTACTTTTTACCTTGCCGCTGACCTTAGTCACTTTCGGATTTTTTCTGCTGGTGATCAATGCGCTGATGATTCTGCTGGTGTCGGCAGTCGTGCGCGGCTTTACGGTTTCGGGTTTTTGGACGGCAT
>DATIED010000054.1:0-2256 GCA_035455965.1 Spongiibacteraceae bacterium | reverse complement strand
TAGGCGCGAATATTCGCCGCGCTCGGCGTGCTGCGGGCGATCTCGGCGAGATAGTTAAAGCCGCCGGCGCGCGCCAGCTCGTCGGAGTGATTGAGCGCATCGGCGAGCGTAACGATATCGATCGGCTGACTGGCCTCGACCAACTGCGCCATGCGGCGAAAGATCAGCCGGTGCTCGGGACGGTAGAAATCGGCATCGCCGACCACATCGGCGACCCGGTCCCACGCATCGTTGGCGATCATCAGGCCGCCCAGCACCGATTGCTCCGCCTCCAGCGAATGCGGTGGCACTTTTAGCTGCGCGATGTCGAGGTCGGGCGGCAGCTCGGCTGCGTATGACTCGTCGAGGATATCGGGTTCCACTATTGTTTTTAACCGCGTCGGTGGAGGGAAAGCTATTGTGTATCAGAGACAAAAAAAAAGCATTCGCCGCACGCGTCAAGTTCGCGGCGACAAATGCTTTTTACGATACAACTAAAAGTGGGAGCTAATTGCCCTGCCGCTTATTCCGGCACAACTTTTACTTTGATCGCCTGCATGATATCGGAGTGTACTTGCACATCGACATCGAACTCGCCGACTTCGCGCAGCGCGCCGTTCGGCAGACGCACTTCGCTCTTCTCGACCGCAACACCGGCAGCGGTGATGGCATCGGCGATATCGCGGGTGCCGATCGAGCCGAACAATTTACCTTCGTCGCCGGCATTGGCAGCGATGGTGATTACCAGCTCGGCCAATTGCGCAGCGCGCGCTTCAGCGGTGGCGCGCAACGCCGCAGCGGCTGCTTCCAGACCGGCGCGGCGCGTTTCGAATTCAGCGATGCTGGTTTTCGTCGCGGCAACTGCTTTGCCGTGCGGGATCAGGAAATTGCGGCCATAACCGGCCTTGACGTTTACTTGGTCGCCCAGGTTGCCCAAGCGGCCTACTTTTTCCAACAGAATAACTTGCATCGCCTTACCCTCTCCGGCGGCATGCTCGATAGCCGCCGCGAAACTGTTTTACTAAAACAAGTGTTACCAAAACATTCTTTTTGCAAAGTAATCGCGTCACCGCGCGCGAGCCTGGAAGCGCCCGCGAAAATCCAACCAACTATCGACCAGCGCCAACAAAAACAAAGTTGCGGTCACAATGCCCAGCAAAAAAAACCAGGCCAGATACAGCGCTACCAGCGGGCCGCGGCCCCAACCTTTCAAGGCCACCATGCCGTGCACCAGTGCAATACCGGCAACCACGAACGGCAACCCCAACAAAGCCAGCCACACGTGATACTCGCTGCCCAACATCAGCAGCAGCACACCGATGACCACCAGACCCAGCGCCATCTGCGGCGGCAAGCGCAGCAGCTGAAACTCGCGGCGAAAACCACCGGGGTTGTACAGCCCGGCCTGCCAGTAACGCGCAAGAACCACCGCGATAAAACCCGAAGTCGCAGCCCAGAATCCTAACCAGCCACTGACTTGCACCGTGGTCAATTGACCCAGTGCCTGCACTTGCGGCGACGGCATCTCTGCGCGCAGCTTTTCCAGTAAATCATTCAGCAGCGCCACCAATTGCAACAAATAGGCACTGCCAAAAATATTCAACGCCAGCGCCGCGACAAACCCCACGACCACCACAGCGAGCAACGCGAGCGGCCATGAGGACGTCCAGCGCAACATCAATGCTGCGGAAGCTGTCGCCAGCAAAGTTGCGATCGGGCCGACATCGCCCTGCCACAACAATACGGCGAATGCCGCCAGCAAACCCCAACCCAGCACCACAAAGGCTTCGTTGCCGCCTTTGCGTAACACGACTAAACCAGCCGCCGCCACGCCGAACCAGAGAAAAAACGGCAACAGGATGCCAGCTACAGCGACTCCGATTGCCTGCGCGCGCCCGCGCATTACAAATTCCGCCAGCGCCCGCATCGATCGTCCTACCTAATCTGCAATGCTACCCGGCAACTATTTATGTTGGTCCGAGTACGGCAACAACGCCAAATAACGCGCACGTTTGATCGCGGTCGCGAGCTGACGCTGATAGCGCGCTTTGGTGCCGGTGATACGGCTCGGCACGATTTTGCCGGTTTCGGAAACGTAAGCTTTCAGAGTTTCGAGATCTTTGTAATCGATCTCTTTGGTGCCTTCCGCGGTGAAGCGGCAGAATTTACGACGGCGGAAAAAACGTTGTGCCATGGTCTTACTCCAATGAATCCGGGAGCCGCATTAAGCGTTGCTCCAGTGAATGTGGGATCGCTTACTCTTCGACTTCGTCTGCG
>DATIED010000053.1:0-3046 GCA_035455965.1 Spongiibacteraceae bacterium | reverse complement strand
GAGGCGCGACCGGGCAATGAACGCTGCGGGTTGTTGCGTTAAAGTTCTTAGAACCGTGAGCTATAGATTTTAGGGTGGCATGCGCTTGCAAGTCGGTAGCCAAGGGTTTAGTGTTGCCGCCTTGATAATTGGCACCCAGCCTATATTTATTAGCTATGTTACTGGTAGTTTCAAAAGGTTACAGACATGGAGCGTGAGTCTCCTCGCTTGCTGATCATCGATGATGATGCCGGAGTCCGCGACAGTATGGCCGCATATTTGCGCGACCTGGGCTATGTCGTCGATCAGGCCTCGACCGGCAGTCAGGGGCTCGAAATGTTCGAGCGCAACCTTCCCGATGTCGTTGTGTTAGATCTGAAAGTGCCCAGCATGGATGGCCTATCCTTGCTGAAAGTGCTCGGCCAGGATCCGGCCGATGTGCCCATCATCGTAGTGTCCGGCACCGGCGTCATGAATGACGTAGTGCAAGCCTTACGCTACGGCGCCAGCGACTATCTGTTCAAGCCTATTGTCGATATGGAAGTGCTGGAGCATTCGGTGGCGCGCTGTGTTGAGCAGAATCGTCTGCGGCGCGATAACCTTCACTACCGCCAGCAGCTCGAGGAGGCTAACCGCGAACTGCGCCAGAGCCTTAGTGCACTGCAGCAGGACCAGCAGGCCGGGCGCCACGTGCAGCTGAAAATGTTTCCCGCGCGACCGCTGGCCATCGCCGATTATCAATTGAGTCACCGTATTTTTCCGTCTTTATTTCTCAGCGGCGATTTTGTCGATTACTACACTGTCGGCGACCGCTACGTGGTGTTTTTCATCGCCGACGTGTCTGGCCACGGTGCCTCATCGGCCTTTTTGACTGTCTTGTTAAAAAATCTATTCGCGCGCAAGCGCAGCGATTTCGGCCACTGGGGCGATCAGTCGGTGCTTTCGCCGGCGGCGATGCTGATCAAGGCGAATCGCGAGCTGTTGGCCACCGAAATTGGCAAGCATGTGACGCTGTGCGTAGCTGCGCTGGATATTCGCGAAAATGTTTTGTTGTACAGCGTCGCCGGCCACCTCCCGGCGCCGGTATTGTGGGATTCGCACGGCTGCCGCTATCTGAAGGGCGATAACCCGCCGGTCGGGTTGTTCGAGGATGCCGAATACCATGAGGAGCGGTTACAATTGCCGGAGCGCTTTGTGCTGACCCTGTTTTCAGATGGCATTTTGGAAACACTGGCCGAGGACGGCCTGCTGGCGAAGGAGAATGCGTTGCTGGATACGCTAAGGCCGGGGTTTGACAGTCTGGATAAGGTGGTTGCCGCATTCGGTTTGCAGGGGGTCAAAGAGGCTCCCGACGATATTGCCGTATTGCTGGTTGCTAAAGGTGCGAATCATGCAACAGATTCGAATCAGGCAAGAGGTGCGGGCGATGAAGTCCGGTAAGATTCTGGTCGCAGAGCAGGGCGGCGCTTTCGTTATCAAGTTGGTGGGCGACGTGCGGCTGACATTCTGCACGGCGCTCGACGAGTTTTTCGAGCGCATGTTTAACGTACCGACTTTCGCCAGCGTAATCATCGATCTCTGTAGCGCCGAAAATATCGATAGCACAACGCTCGGCCAATTGGCCAAGCTCGCGATCGCGGCGCAACGCCGCTACCATTTGAAACCGGTCGCTCTCTCAACCAATCCCAATATCACGCGTATTTTACTTTCGATGGGTTTCGATCGCGTGTTCGATATTCGCCAGCAGGCGCCGCAAACCGATGAGCAGCTCGGCGAGTTGCCGATGGTCGCTGCCAGCGAACAGGGCGTGCGCGAGCGCGTGCTCGAAGCGCATCGCGTATTGATGGGCATGAACGAACAAAATCGCGTCGAGTTTCAAGAGTTGGTGTGCGCGCTGGAGTCGGTTCGCTAGATAGCTAGGTATTAAGTGCAGCGAACAAAATGAACGTCTGCGTTCATTTTAGATGTGTTAAGTATTTAGCACCGACAGTTTCGCGCGGATATACAGCGAGCGCGGCAAATAAACCAGGTCGGCAATTTTTCCCAGCAGATGCTCTTCGTATTTATCGATGTTGCCATCCGCGTGCGCAACGCGCCATAACTCGCGCACCAAATCGTATTTTTCCTGCTCCGAACAGTTTTCGTTAATGACGCTGGTAAATTCAAACAGCGAAGTGGCGCGATCGCTGGCCCCGCTGGCTTCATTCAACAGTTCGGCGATCGCGGTTTCATCGAGACGATAGGTATTGCGGATCGCGGAGACGATTGCTTGTTGCTCGCGAATATCGCGCTGGTAATCGGCCTTGCTCATTTCGAGCAAGAGCGCGGCGGCGGCCAGTTGAAGCCGGCGTGCGCTGTCTTCGTTGGAAGTAACATCGATACCGAATAAATCTTTTAATCGTTGCAGCATTAAAAGCCGCTCGCTAATTGTTGTTCCAATGCCTGCTGGTCCTCGGCGAATTTGCGAATGCCTTCGGCTAATTTTTCGGTGGCCATGGCGTCGCTGTTGAGAGCGTAGCGGAAAGCGCTTTCGCTATCGTGCTGCGGTTTGATCGTTGTGCCGGTGTGCTCGGGATCGAGTTGCCGCACCAGCACACCGTTGTCGTTGGCCAACTCTTGCAGCAATTGCGGGCTGATGGTCAGCCGATCGCAGCCGGCGAGTTGTTCGATTTCGCCAATATTGCGAAAGCTGGCTCCCATCACGATGGTCGAATAGTTGTTTTGTTTGTAGTAATTGAAAATCCGCGCAACGGATAATACGCCGGGATCCTCGGTGGCCGGATAACTGCTGCGCCCGCTGTGCGCCAAGTGCCAATCGAGAATGCGGCCGACAAACGGTGAAATCAGCGTGACGCCGGCATCGGCGCAGGCGGCGGCCTGGGTGAAGTTGAATAACAGCGTCAGATTGCAGTTGATACCTTCTTTTTCCAGAATCGCCGCTGCCTGAATACCTTCCCAGGTCGAGGCGATTTTCACCAGAATGCGCTCGCGGCCGACGCCGGCCTGCTCGTACAGCGCGATAAAGCGGCGCGCTTTTTCGACCATGGCGCGGCTGTCGAACGATAAA
>DATIED010000052.1:0-4332 GCA_035455965.1 Spongiibacteraceae bacterium | reverse complement strand
TGGGTAGCACAGGGTTATGTGCACAATCGCTGGATGCTGGGCATGGCGCTGGAGAACGAGCTTTATGCTGTCGTTAAAAGCTTAAGCAGCTTCCATTTATTTTTCGAGTTTACGATAACACCGCATAGGTTTTGTCAATTCGTGAGCTGGGGTTGCATGAGCGGAGCAACGCTGTACCTGCTAAAAAAATTTCCGGGAAAAACCGCACTGACATTCTGTACGTTGACGCCACTCTGGCTAACTTTAACCGCCGGCTATATCGAATATTACCCATTGATCGCCGCACTTCTGCCCTGCCTGTTGGCGTATTCGCTGTACTCCGAAAAAATGACAACCAATACCTATTGGCTCATCGGCCTGGCCAGCGCCATTTTAGCAGCCGCCTACATCGGCTTTATACCCATTGCAGCGATCGTTCTGGTCTATTTTCTCCTGCGCCAGCCGGCCAATTTTATCGTGTTATTTTTAGGCGCCCTTGTAAGCTTCTCAATAATTACCCGGTTATTTTACGAATCGCCTGCGCATTACTTATCATCGCTGCCCGCATCGATGAATCTGGGCGACACCAATAGCGTCGTTCAATATCGCGGCTTGGCGGCATCCGACTCGTCCATCTTCTTTAAAATCAGCTATGCCCTTTCATGGCAACATACCAAAGAATTATTGCGTATGTATTTTGTAGCCGGCGGCTTGGTACATCTATCGGCCCTGCTCTACATATTGATCGCCAACTTCAAATCGCTGCCAAAACTATTGATTGCCCGGCACAACGCCTTGCTAACGGCAATTACCGCCTGGCTTTGGTTTTATTTTATATTCATGATACCCAAACTAGGCCCTGTCCAGGACGTCGATCTTTTCTTCGCCACCTACATCGTCACCGCATTTTTTCTCGGCCATTGCATCGATGCACTACCGCATATTAATAAAAAGCGAATTTATGCACTCATCGCCGGCAATGCCGCGCTCTCGTTTTATTTACTGTCCGTTGTCGGCATCGACAAAATAAGCGCATGAGCATCGAACGAAAGATCGAGGTGATGAAGCCGGCCAAATCGATGCGATCCGCCTCCATCGGTAGCGCACCCGGGGATAACGGCTCGCCGCAGAAGCCGCACGTCGGCATCCAAATTCTTGCGTTAGCGCTTGTCACACTCTGCTGTTTCACCTTCATCAAAAATTTTTGGCTCAACGAAGATGCCTTCATCATCTACCGCAGCCTGGATCAACTGATGGCCGGCAATGGTCCTGTGTGGAACACCGGGGAGCGCGTACAGGTCTATACCAGCGTCGCCTGGTATTGGTTGCTGGCGGCATTGCAATGGCCGCTAGGCAATGTATTTATCAGTACTGGCGTACTCAGCGGCGCATTGCTGGGTGCGGCACTGCTCGGAGCATGGCGGTCGTTCAAAGCGAGCCCTGCGCTGCTATTTTTGCTCGCTTGCTGGCTGCTCTCGAAATCCTGGTTTGATTATACGAGCTCGGGCCTGGAAAATATTCTCGGCTACGCAGTCATCGTCTTTTGGTACGACGCGTATCGACAATGCGCGCGGCAAGATCGGCAACAACGAGCCCAATGGCAATTAATAGCCTGCAGCGCATTATTACCGCTGGTGCGACATGATTCATTGCTATTGGTACTGCCGGCGTTGCTTGGCTACGCCTGGCAAATACGCCTCGATCGAAAATCTTTACTGCAGCTATGCACAGCAGCACTGCCGCTGCTGCTGTGGACAGCGTTCAGCTTGCTTTACTATGGCGCACCGCTGCCAAATACCGCCTATGCAAAACTCAATCACGGTTTTCCACAGGTGCAAATGTGGGCCGCAGGCTGGCGCTATTTATCTGCACACATCGCGGCGGATCCCATCACGCCATTGATCATAAGCGGCGCTCTGCTCGCCTGTCTGCAATACCGCAAACGCCTGCTGGGCATAGGCATCGTCCTGCAATTGATTTATATCGCCTATGCCGGCGGCGACTACATGATGGGGCGCTTCATTTGCTTCGCCTTTCTGCTGGCATCGCTCATCCTTGCCGATACTTTGCAACAGCAGTGGGCCAGCAAGACGTTGCTTTCAGCGATCGGCGCAGGCCTGCTGATCTACGCCACGATAGTGCCAAGGCTACCGATATTGACGCCATTCGATTACGGTAAGCATATGCCGCAACGCATGCTAATCGATGAGGCGTTACAGACCGGCATTCTGGATGCACGTGCCATGCATTACACCGCCTCACTCGACGCATGGCGAAAAAATGAATTTCTAAAGGAGGGCTTGTTCGGATATTTTCGCGCAGATGGCGAAATGCTAAAAAACAAAGGGGAGCGCGTAGTGGTGCGCGGCGCGCTGGGATGCACTGGCTATTATGCGGGATTAGCGCCACACATTGTCGACCCTTACGCACTGACCGACCCCTTCCTGGCGCGTTTACCGGCGATACGACGCTACGTCATCGGCCACTATGAGCGCGAAATGGTCGCCGGCTATGTAGAGCACCTGCGCGATCCTCACATTGCATTGACGGATGCCAAATTGGCGCGCTTCTACAGCCAAATCGAACTGATTACGCATGGCGATGCGTTATTTATGCTGCCGCGATTGCAGGCGATCGTAGCCGTCAACGATGGCGCCAGCGCAAAATTGCTAAGCGCTTATCGACGGCAAATTCTCGCCCGACAAGAACAACCCGGCCCAACACCGTGATCGCTAACCGTCTGATGCATTCGAACACGGCAAGAATCGCCTGGCTCGATGGCGTCAAAGCACTGGCGATGATATTGGTTTATTTGGGCCATGTGCTGGAAAAGCTCCATCAAAAAAATGGCTTTGAGTCGGCGCTACTGCCCTGGCAACTTATCTACTCGTTTCATTTACCGCTCTTTTTTATACTGGCGGGGCTATTGGCAAAACCGCAGTATTTAAACATTTGCACGGCGGCGATCGAGAAAGCCCGCACGCGTCTATTGCCACTATTATTTTTTTCCCTGCTAATACTGCCGGCATGGTGGTATCTAGGCTCGGCGGAGCAATGCGCGCACAATGCGTCGATGTACCGCTACGGATTACCCGCCTTTAATTTGCCCTCCTGGTTCCTGCTGTGCCTGTTCATGGTGGAAATCGAAATATTGCTTTTATTTCGTATCCTACCGCCTGACCATTCATGGCAAACATTGTTATCGGCTGCACTATTTTTTGCGATCGGCTATCTGTTGGCTCCGCAATTGCCGCTAATAGCTGCTCGGCTACAGGTACCGGCCCATAGTTGGTTTATTTACGAATCGTTAATCGCAGCGGGCTTTTATCTGGTGGGTTATAGCTCTCGCCAGCTAATAGTTAATTTGCCGCGGACGCGATGGCTCGCGTTAGTGACGATTTGCGCGGCGTTACTATGGTATCTGGCGGCCTGTGGAAACCCGGTACCCTTTTTTCGGGTGGTGCTGCTGGTCGCCTCTGCACACGGCAATTATGGTTTATTTTTATTGGCTGCACTGAGCGGCAGCGTTATGACGATTACACTGCTGCGACTATGCGATCCCGATTCGCGCAGCTTTACCTTTATCGCCCGCAACAGCCTGATTTATTTAGGGCTCAATGGCTTCTTTTTTCACTTTATCGACGACCGGGTATTTACGATGATCGGGTTTATCCCGGATCGCCCATGGGCCGTAATCGGTTTCGCCGGTATTTACGTCGCCGCGACTATGCTACTGCTAGCACCGATCGTTATGTTCTTACGCCGCTTTTTTGGTTGGTGGCTAGGCATTCGCACCACTGCGACGCAACGATGAGCCGGCGGCTAATGCACTAACGATTCACTCATTGCGACGGTAGCCACCCAAGCCGTCATCCCAATGATAATCGCGAGCCAGGCGCGCATCGTTCCAGAGATCGCGAATGGCAGGCAGCACCAATATCGGCGCATCCTTTTTTGAAATATCGATTAAATCCGGTTTACGGCTAAATACATAATCGGGGTCGGTGCGCTGGTGGCCCGGTATCAAAAAAGCATCCTTGGGCGGCGATCTGGTACTTTTAGCAATTGTTTTGTCAGTCAGCCCAACCAAATCCAAAATCTCCAGGTCGCTGCCGTAATAAGCCAGCTTGCCGATACCGACCGACGCAATTAAATGAATAGGTGGTTGCGCCTGCCTAATCAGCGGCAGCCGCACCGCGAGCGCGTCGTCGAGATGCATGACATCATGCACGCGATGGTTTGGCCTTTTAAACGAATAGGGAAATCCAGCTTGGTGTACAAATTTAAAATCGGAAACTTTAGCGAACAATGCCGGAGGTTCTAGGTATAGCGAAAAAAGCACGACCAAAGGCA
>DATIED010000051.1:0-4113 GCA_035455965.1 Spongiibacteraceae bacterium | reverse complement strand
CCAGTTGTTAGTTGTTGGATATTAGTTGTTAGTTAAAGACGCTCAAGTTGCACATGACTCGAACTCTTTAACTAACAACCAGCAACTAGTAACCAACAACTTAAATTTAGGGGTGCGGAATGAATGCAGTAATTCATAAATGGTTGGGTGGGCGCGAAGGTATCGTTGGCATTGCGATACTCGCGGCGCTGATTTTCGTGGTGATGCCGTTAGTGACGGATGTATTCCGCTTAAATCTTATCGGCAAATATCTCACCTACGCATTCGTCGCGGTGGGGCTGGTGATGTGTTGGGGCTACGGCGGTATCCTGAGTCTGGGGCAGGGTATTTTCTTTGGCCTCGGTGGCTATTGCATGGCGATGTTTTTAAAGCTGGAGGCTTCCGATCCCATCACCACTAAAATTCAATCGACACCGGGCATTCCGGATTTTATGGATTGGAACCAGATCACCGAACTGCCCTGGTTCTGGGTGCCATTCCATAGCCTGACCTTTACGATCATCGCGGTGATTTTAGTGCCTGGCATCTTTGCGTACATAATTGGCGCTGCGATGTTCAAGCGCCGTGTCGGCGGTGTGTACTTCTCGATCATTACGCAGGCGTTCGCATCGATACTGACGATCCTCATTGTCGGTCAACAGGGTTACACCGGCGGTATCAACGGCATCACCGATCTGCGCACACTGTGGGGGTGGGATATTCGCACCGACCACGCGAAATATATTCTGTATTACGTCAATGCGATTCTATTGTTCGGTTGCATTTTCAGCGCGCGCGCCATCATCGCCACTAAGCTGGGCAAACTGATGCTGGCCATGCGCGACCGCGAGGATCGAGTGCGTTTCTCCGGCTACGATGTTTCGAACTTTAAAATCTTTGTGTTCTGCGTCAGCGCCGTCATGTCCGCAATCGGCGGCGCGATGTTCACGCTGCAAGTCGGCTTTATGTCGCCATCCTTCGTCGGCATCGTGCCGTCGATCGAAATGGTGATCTTCACCGCGGTCGGCGGGCGCATGTCGTTGATCGGCGCGGTGTACGGTGCGCTGCTGGTCAACTTCGGCAAGTCGTATTTTTCGGAAAGCTTCCCGACCTTGTGGCTGGTATTTATGGGTGCCTTGTTTATCGGCGTGGTAATGGGCTTCCCCAATGGCCTGGCCGGTTTGTATACCAGTCATGTAAAACCGAAATTGCTGGCATTCAAGCAGCGTAAACAAGCACCGACACCGACCGCCGAGCCGCAGCAGCCGAAAGTTAGCAGCGAAGCGTCTAAAGCAGCGGCCGCAACCGATACTCTCGGCCACGCCAATGCATCGATTTAATGGAGATGACTATGTTGCCTACTAACGAGTTGCCTGCTAACGAAACGATTGCGAGCGCGAGCACAGAACTGCCGGCCGGCGAAATCGACGGCGGAAAGAAGAAAGGCGACTTCGTGCTAACCGTCGAGGGCCTGGGAGTTTCCTTCGACGGCTTCAAGGCGGTCGACGATCTCAATCTCTACATCGACAAGAATGAAATCCGTGTGGTGATCGGCCCCAACGGTGCCGGCAAAACCACGGTGCTGGATTTAATTTGTGGAAAAACCAAGGCGACCTCCGGCAGCATAAAATTTAAGGATAAAGAGCTGACGAAAATGTCCGAGCATCAAATCGTGCGCCAGGGCGTCGGCCGAAAATTCCAGAACCCGTCGATCTATGAAAATTTAAGCGTATTCGAAAACCTGGAGGTGTCATACCCGAAGGGCCGCACGGTATTGGGAGCGCTGGCATTTAAACGCAGTGCTGAAGTGATCGATCGTATCCATAGTGTCGCTAAGGAAATTATGCTGGGGGATTTGCTGGATACCGAAGCCGGCTTGTTGAGCCACGGTCAAAAGCAATGGTTGGAGATTGGCATGCTGCTCATTCAAGACCCCGAGTTATTGATGCTCGACGAGCCGGTAGCGGGCATGAGTGCGCGCGAGCGCGAATTGACCGGCGATTTATTAAAGCGCATCTGCGCCAACCGTTCGGTGATCGTGATCGAGCACGATATGGAATTCGTCAAAAGCATTGCGCATCGCGTAACGGTGCTGCACCAGGGAAAAATACTGAAAGAGGGATCGATGGAGGCGGTACAGAAGGATCCGAAGGTGATTGAGGTTTATCTGGGACATTGACGCAGCCGAGGGCTGCGTAGCTGTCGGTTGATAATCGTAGGGCGGGTCATTCGACCCGCCGCAAGGCAACGCCGAACCGCGCGATGCGGCGGAGCCGCATGGCGGATCGAATGATCCGCCCTACATTCGAAGTGCGATTCAAAAGTTTGAGGTGCTCTATGCTAAATGTCGAAAACTTCGCCGTGAGCTACGGCCAGAGCCAGATCATCAGCGATATGTCGTTCTCGGTAAAACCGCAGGAGACGCTGGCTATCATGGGGCGCAATGGCATGGGTAAAACCACGCTGTTCAAAGCGCTGATGGGCGTTATCCCCAGCAGACAGGGCAAGGTTAGCGTCGGCGACTGCGAGGTTGGCGGCATGCCGAGTTATCAGCGCGTCGCCAACGGCATCGCATACGTGCCGCAGGGGCGGATGATTTTTCCGACGTTGACGGTGCTGGAAAATATCGAGACCGGTTTGGAAACCACTAAAGACAAGCGCGTGTCCGACGATATCTACGCATTGTTCCCGGTGCTGTTCGATATGCGTAAACGCAAGGGCGGCAATTTATCGGGAGGGCAGCAACAGCAATTGGCGATTGCCCGCGCGCTATCTTCGAACCCGAAAGTATTGCTGCTCGATGAACCTACCGAAGGTATTCAACCGTCAATTATCAAAGATATCGCCAAGGCGCTCAACGAGATCAAGAAGATCCGCGACATCACCATCATCGTGTCGGAGCAGGTACTAAGTTTCACGTTGGAAATCGCCGATCGTCTATTGGTGATCGAGCGTGGGAAATTCGTACACGAAGACTTGCGCGAGAACGTAGACGCGAAAAAAATCACTGCGTACCTGTCGGTATAAGCGCTGGGTTAGTGTTTTTCAGTCATGTTGGAAGAAGGTAAGGGGTATCGAAATGGGCTACGCACTTATTCTGGCTTTCATGCTGGTTTTTGTAGTTGCCGTTGCGGCGATCGAGTAAATGAACTCGATCTGTGGGCAGGGCTGGACTCCGGGTCGAGTCCGGCCAGCCATAAACAACAAGCGGTATTAAACCAGTTTGCGGAGGCGGTAGCGCAATTGCCGCACCGTTAAACCGAGCAATTCGGCAGCGCGTGTTTGATTGCCACCGGTGCTGCTGAGTATTTCTATAATGCGGTCGCGATCATTGGAATCGACGCGCAGATAAGGTCGGTATTGCGGTTCGCCGGTATGGGTTGCTCGATCGCTGCTGCGGCGATCGAATCGGATCGATTGGCGGTCGATGCTGCTGATCGTTGGTGGCGCCGCTTGCGAGGGCGATGAATCCGCCGAGATTTGCGAGGTTTCTTGCGGCAAAATTTGTGATGCCGTTTGCGGTGCGATGGTTTGCGGCACTAAAGTTTGTGGTGCTACGGTTTGTGGTACTAAAGTTTGCGGTACTACAGTCAACGTCTGCGCTGCAGGTTGGAGAGATTGTTGGAATGGCATATGGGCCTCGTCGGCTAACATGCGATCGATTTGCTCCGTAGTGATCAGCGAGCCCTCGGTTTGCAGGACGGTTCGCTCGAGCACATTTTGTAGTTGGCGTATATTGCCAGGCCAGGAGTAACTCTGCAGCCGCTCCATGACACCGGTTGTCAGGCTCAACTGGCGGCGATACATGCCTTGGTAGCGTTCCAGAAAATAACTGGTCAATGCCGGAATATCGGTGTTGCGCTCGCGCAGCGGTGGCAGCGAAACCGGCACGACATTAAGGCGGAAAAATAGATCCAGACGGAAGCGTCCCGATTCGACCGCCTGTTTTAAATTGATGTGGGTTGCGGTAATGATACGGAAATCGACATCTATCGGACTATCGCCACCGACCGGGTTGACCTGGCGGTCCTGCAATACGCGCAACAGCTTCACCTGCAGATCGAGCGGCATATCGCCGATTTCGTCGAGAAACAACGTGCCGCCATCGGCTTGTTGCAATTTCCCCTTTTTGTT
>DATIED010000050.1:0-6310 GCA_035455965.1 Spongiibacteraceae bacterium | reverse complement strand
CGCGTCGAACAATGCCTTTGCCGATGGGCAGCGCCGTCATCTCGGCTTCGACGATCGTGTTGGGGCCGGTGCCGCGCGGATAGCGCACCGCCGCCGGGCCGCGATACATAAAGCCTGTGTAGAGCAATTGGCGCGTTTCGTTTTCATCCGACGGCGCCATAATCACCATGTTAGGGATGCAGCGCAGATAACTCAGGTCGAATGTGCCCGCGTGTGTGGGGCCATCTTCGCCGACTAAGCCGGCGCGATCGATACCGAACAATACATCCAGGTTTTGCAGCGCGACATCGTGGATCAATTGATCGTATGCACGCTGTAGAAACGTCGAATAAATCGCAACCACGGGTTTCAGCCCATCGCAAGCCATGCCGGCGGCGAGAGTAACTGCGTGTTGCTCGGCGATCGCTACGTCGTAATAACGCTCTGGAAAGCGCTGTGCGAACTCCACCATACCGGAGCCTTCGCACATGGCGGGGGTGATCCCGATTAATTTCGCATCGCGCGCGGCCATATCGCATAGCCATTGCCCGAACACATCCTGATACTTCGGGCTTTTGATTTTTTTGGGCGCGGCTGCTGCTGTATTCGCCGGCTGTAATGCCTGCGGTTCGAGTTTGGTGATCGCGTGGTAGCCGACCGGATCGTTTTCCGCGGGCGCGAAATCCTTGCCTTTCTGCGTGATGATATGCAGCAGCAATGGTCCCGGCAGTGCGCGCATATTGCGCATTGTATGGATTAAATTCGGCAGGTCGTGACCGTCGATAGGGCCGACGTAATTAAATCCCAGTTCTTCGAACAGCGTCGCCGGCGCGACGAAGCCTTTCATATGCTCTTCGACGCGTTTCGCAAAATCCCAGGCCGGCGGAATTTTCGACAAAACTTTTTTGCTGCCGCTGCGTAAATTATTGTAAGTGCGCGACGCCCATATTTTTGAAAAGTAGGTGTTGAGACCGCCGGAGTTGCGCGAGATCGACATTTGATTATCGTTGAGGACTACCAGCATATCGGTGCCGCAATGCGCAGCGTGGGTCAATGCTTCGAACGCCATGCCGGCGGTCATCGCGCCGTCGCCGATCACGGCCACTGTCTTGCGGCCTTTGGCTTCGTGTTTGGCTGCGATCGCCATGCCGAGCGCTGCGCTGATGCTGGTGCTGGAGTGGCCGACGCCGAACGTATCGTATGCGCTCTCGCCGCGCTTCGGAAAACCCGCCAGGCCATCCTGTTGTCGCATGCTGTGCATGCGCTCGCGTCGGCCGGTAAGAATTTTATGCGGATAAGTTTGGTGGCCGACATCCCATACCAGGCGATCGTCCGGCGTGTTGTAGACATAATGCAGCGCCACGGTCAGCTCGACAACGCCGAGTCCCGCGCCGAAGTGGCCGCCGGTTTGACCGACCGTGTACAGCAGGAATTCGCGCAGCTCCGTGGCTAACTGCGGCAGCTGGCTCTCCTCTAAACGACGCAGATCGGCGGGCTGATCGATGTTATCCAGAAGCGGAGTAGCGGGACGCTGGCGCGGAATGTCGTTGAACATGCGGGGACGGACTGCCGTATGCGGAAAAGATGGCAATTGTAAACGAAAGCGCTGCTTTTGACTGCTGGCGGCATGGTCCGATACAGTTGGTGACCGATACAGCTAGTTGCGGCGCTCGACGATATAGGCGGATAGCTGACGCAGCCGATCTGCGCGCGTGTCGAAGCCGCTCAGCGCGGCTACTGCCTGGCGATGCAGCGCTTGTGCCTTGGCGCGCGCCTCCATTAAACCAAGTAACGCGGGATAGGTTGGCTTGTCGCGGGCTATATCGGCACCCTGCTGCTTGCCGAGCGTGGCGGTGTCGCTGGTAATGTCGAGAATGTCGTCCTGCACCTGGAAGGACAAGCCGATCGCGGCCGCATAACTATCCAGTGCCGCCAATTGCCGCACATTGGCCCCGGCCAACAGTGCACCTATACGCACTGCCGCGCGAATCAGCGCGCCGGTTTTCAGCCGATGCATGGTTTCCAGATGCGCGAGATCGATCTGTTGCTGAACCGCAGCCAGATCGATGGCTTGACCGCCCACCATACCGCGCGGTCCTGCCGCAGCGGCTAATGTATTAATCAGCGAGAGCTTGATGTCGGCGCTGGTCGATGGCAATTGGCTGAGCAGCTCAAAGGCCCGGCTTTGCAGGGCGTCGCCGGCTAAAATTGCAGTGGCCTCGTCGAAGGCGCGGTGACAAGTGGGGTTGCCGCGCCGCAGATCGTCGTCGTCCATCGCCGGCAGATCATCGTGCACCAGCGAGTAAGTATGTAAATATTCGACGGCACAGGCGGCACCGTCTAGCGCGGCCGCGTCGCACTGATCGGTCACCGCAGCCGCTGCAGCGTACACCAGTAAGGGGCGCACGCGTTTGCCGCCGTTCAGCAAGCTGTAGCGCATGGCTTCGAATAGCCGTGCCAATTGCTGCGGGGTCGATGCGTCGCTGTATTCGGAATCGAATGTGCCCAGCTGCGGTGCCAGTTGCGCGTTGATCCGCGCGCGGCATAACTCGATATAGTTTTCTATCGCGATGCTGCCAGTTATCGTGGTGTCGCCATTCATCGCGGGGTCGATAGTCTCGATGCTCATGCAGGTTGATCGTCTGCGGCAGTGGTATCGAAAGTACCGGTCTCGCCGTTGTCGGACAATAGCAGCTGTACCTTTTGCTCCGCCTGTTGCAACGCCTCCTGGCATTCGCGCGTAAGCCGGATGCCAGCTTCGAAGGCCAGCAGCGACTCCTCCAGGCTCATATTGCCACTCTCCATCGCGGCGACCAGCGCTTCGAGTTCCGATAAGGCGGGTTCGAATTGAAAGGGTTTTTTACTTTTCGCCATGATATTCACTCGCGATCGGGGCCGGCGGGGGCGGCCAGCGTAAAGTAGCCGCGCATTATAAACGCAGCGACAGCGGCCTGCCCATGCGCGATGGCGACGATTACAGCTGGCTGCTGTTTTGAAGGAGTTATCGATGACGAGGGAAATCGTTTCGTTCGAGTGGTTGAAAAGCAGCCACAATCCTGTCGATAATGGTCAAGCTTCAGTAGCGCACCTTTTATTTGTTATTTATTGCTGACTAATTAGTGCGCGACCAATGTTCATTCACCGAATATTGCGTCGCCTGATTTGGGAGCCAGTACGTGCAGATATTGCGTTTGAACAAGGCTGGACAGCCGATCGATTGGTTGAGTTGGCAGGAAGCGGTTTGCCTGTACTCGCGCGAATTAGTGCTGTGGACGCTAGGCGACACGATCTTTGAGATCCGCGGCGGCCGCAGCCGCCATACGGGCGAGCGCACAGTGATCGAGTTGCCGAGTATTCTCGCCTGCGGCGGCGAACAACTGGCGCGCCAGCGCACTAAGCCGCCGCTCACCAATCGCGCGTTATTCGAACGCGATAACCAGCAATGCATGTACTGCGGTCACTCACACAGCTATCACAATTTAACCCGCGATCACATCGTGCCGCGCTCGCGCGGCGGTCGCGATAGCTGGGAAAACGTCGTGGCGGCCTGCCGCCGCTGCAATCAATTCAAGGGCAGTCGACGCGCGGAGGAGGCCGGCATGGAGTTGCTTGCGCTACCGTATCGTCCCAATCCCGCCGAATATCTGGCGCTGGTAAACAGCCGGCGTATCCTGCCCGATCAGGCGGATTTCTTGAGCAAGCAGTTTTCCAAAAATTGCCGCTGGCAAATGCGCGACGCCGCATTCTACGGATAACTGACAACCGGCCCTGAGCCCACCAACCGATACTCTTTTCAAAACTTCTTGGCGTTGACCGATAGCGGCGGCGCTGTCACGTTAGCTTCTGTCAATTTTGCCGCTCTCTGACAGTGCGCGATATAGATCAGTGCGCTTCCAGTGTTTTGAAAAGAGCATTCGGTCGTTGGGCCGTCAAGCGTACTGCCATCGAATATCCTGCAACTGGCAACTGGCGTTAAGCGATATCGGTGAACTCGTAATTCATCGTGCGGCCGGGCGCCTGCAGATAATGTCCTTGTATAAAATCGGCACCCACCTGCCATAACGTCGCCAGTACCGAAGCGTTTTCCACAAAGGGAATCACCACTGCCGCCGATTCGGCGCCGACTGCCGAGACCAATGTTTTTAGCGGTTGCGTGTCGCCGCCGTTGAGTAGATTGCGGGTGAAGTCGGCATCGATCTGGACGAGATCGACCGGTACACTCTGCAAGGTTTTTAGCGAATCCATTACCCGGCCGAAACCGCCGATCGAGAAGCGGCAACCGAGTTGCCGGATAGCTTCGGCAAACGCTTTTGCGGCCTTGATATCGTTGATTACATCGACTTCGCGCAATTGCAGAATTAGCGCCGAGGGTGGCAAAGCTGCCGCCTTTAACGCGACGCCAAGCCAGCTTAATAAGGCATCGTCCTGCAGTACGTTGGCCGTCAAGTTAATGAGCAGGCGTGTGTCGTTGCCGAGCCCGCGGTTTTCCGCGAGCTGTTTGGTCGCCTCCAATAATATCCAGCGATCCAGTTTGGCATTGTGGGCGCTGCGGCCGAGCGCTGCGATGAAATTGTCCGGCAGCTCCAGCATATCGGTGTCGCCACGCATTCGCAGCAGCACCTCGTAATGCTCGCCGCTGGCGCCGCGCAGACTGATAATCGGTTGAAACAAAATCGCGAAGCGCTGCTCCGCCAATGCATCTTCCAGAGTTTGTTCGGGGTTGAGCGGCTGCGTTAAGGCGCTGCCGCTCAGCGCGCTTTCCTGATACAGCGCAACGCCGCCATCGCCGCTGCTGCGCGTCGTTTCGGCAGCGACGAAAGCGCGCTCCAGCACTTCGCCGGCCACGCAGCGACCGACGGCGGCGATGCCGATATTAATCGTGCATGGTGTTTTTGCACCGATCGCCGCAAAATCGTAAGCGGCCACTGTATCGCGTAGCTGCCAGCCCAGTTCGAGCGCGCCACGATCGTTTAAATCGTCGACCAGCAGCGCGAAGTTATCGTCGTTGAGGCGCGCGAGCGTGATTTTCGGATCCGGGGAAGCATCTTTTAGTATTTGCGCCACCGTCTGACTGAGCGTCATTGCGCCATTCAGGCCCAGCTCGCTACGCAATTCGCCGTAGCGATCGATACCGATATAAAGCAATCTGCCGTTTTTGCGATGCTCTAACTGTTCGAGTAAATAATGGCGCGAATACAGTCCCGTTACCGCGTCGTGGATGGCGGGGCCGGTCGTCATCGCCGCGGCTTGATTTTCAATAATTAACTGCGTGCAGGGATCGTCGTCGTAAGTGGCATTCATCAGGCGCAACGTAGCTTGAAAAGTCTCGCTGTCGGCGCGCGTGCCGGTGAAGACGAATTGCCCTTCGATGCCGCTCTTTAACGCTAATTTAAAACCTTCGTGATCGTTGGCGGTGATGAGATCGATGATCGGCGTGCAGTCGAGTTCGTCGCCGGCCTGGTAGCCGAAACGCTCGGCAAATAACGGGTTGGCGTTAATGACCATGCCGTCGGCGAGATACGCGATTGCCTGATCGGATTCACCGAGTAATAAGGCATTGCGCTGCTCCGCTTCTTCGAGTTGTTTACGCAATTTACCGATTGCGCGGCGCTGCTCGATATTGTTCAGCTCGCGCAGCGCGGCACCGACGATGCGCTGTTCATCGGTGGGCTTGATGACATCGTGCACGCCGGCGGCAAACAGCGCGGCGACCTCGTCGGTTTCACGCAGGGCCAACACGGGAAAGTCGATGTCGGCGCGCTGCAAATGTTCGAGGCAGGTTTCTAATTTAAGCTCGGGATGATTATCGTCGACAATCAGTAGGTCCCAGGGTTGCTGTAATGCGCTCGCCAGTTCCTCGGCGGAGCCGATGCGATGCGCACGCGCCACCCGGCCGGCACCGCGGAACAGGCTGACCAAATGTTCGCCGTCATTGTCGGAGCCATTGATCAGCAATAATCTGATGGTATTTTTACGTGCCATGGATAACCTAAAAAATGACCGCTAAAGCGCTAATGACGCGAGCATAATTCACATGCGTATCGGCGGTTGGAGTCAATTATAAAATGTCCCAGAGACCATCGAAGCTGATATCGGTATTTTGTTCGGCGGCGATCGGCTCTGTAACATCGGTTACAGCGGTGCTCAAACGCCGAAATTCGAATAAATTAAAACTCGGCGTGGAAACAATTTTTTTGATCAGTTGCACGCGTGTCTCGCGCGCCCGACATAATAGCGAAACCTTTTGCCCGGAGCGAAAAGGCAGGCGCGGCATTAACAGCGTAGTCGGCTGACCGGTTTGTTTCACCTCCGGCAGTAACAGCACGCGTTG
>DATIED010000049.1:0-3739 GCA_035455965.1 Spongiibacteraceae bacterium | reverse complement strand
AACAAAAAGTGTCTGAGCATAATGGTTGAATCAACGTGTCAGTAATGGAGCTAATTCGCGCCAGACGACGTCCGGCGTCAACGGCGCCATGATGCGTGGCTCGATGTTCGCGTTATTTGGAATAGAGAGTGAAGCAGAGGGCGAAACCGGTGGCTGTTGGTTTGCGCACAGATGAATTTGAAAATTGCCGTAGGTGCCAATCTCTGCCGGATCGGTCGGACCATACAGAGAAATGGCTGGCACATCGAGCGCGGCGGTTAAATGGCCGAGCCCGGTGTCGACCGCAACCACCGCGGTACTGGTGGCGAGTGTCGCCGCCAGGTCGTGCAGATTCAGGCGCGGCAGTACTTCGGCATTATCGATTCCGGCGGCGATGCGCAGCGCGCGCTGCCGTTCCGTTTCGTTGCCCCATGGCAATAATACCTGGCAGTCGCGATCGGCAACCAGGCGGCAAAGCTGTTGCCAGTACTGTTCCGGCCAATGTTTATCGGGACGTGTAGTGCCGTGCAGAAATACTACGTGACGACGGCGCGGCACGATATCGATAAAGCGATTTTTGTCGAGCCCGTAATCGCCGCGCTGTGTCGGCAATGGATATTCGAGCGCTTGCGCAAACAACATCCGCACTCTTTCGACGGCGTGCAATTGCCACGACACAGCAATCCTGCGTTGATAAAACCAGGCCGATGCTGGATCGCGCGACGAATTTTTGTCGAGGCCGACCAGCGGTCCGCCGGCCAGCCGCGCCAGCCACGCGCTTTTCGATAAACCCTGCGCATCAATCACGCAATCGTAACGGTGTTCGCGCAGCTGCTCGCGGCAGCGCTGCCATTCGCTGCCGAATAAAGTGCGCACGATTTGCTTGCGCCAGCGCCGAATAGCTACCGGAATAACCTGAGCTACCGCGGGGTGCCAACTGGGAATTTCCGCGAAAGCTTCTTCGGCGACCCAATCGAAAACGATATTGGGATAGACGCGCCTGGCATCGGTGAGCGCGGGCAGCGTATGGACGATGTCGCCGAGCGAAGAGGTTTTCACGACCAGGACGCGCATCAATGCAGCGCCACCGGCAATGCCTGCGGCGCCAGACGATCGAGTGCATCGATCGCGCGCTGCGGAGTTAACTCGACCAGACACTTCAAATGCCCGAGCGGGCATTGCCGTTGAAAACAGGGGCCGCAATCGACGGGTATTTGCAATATTTCAACCTGCTCGGCCAGCGGCGGCGTAAAGCCCGGCGACGTCGAGCCGTAGACCACCACCAGCGGCCGCCCGGTCGCAGCGGCGATATGCATCAGACCGGAATCGTTACTGACCACGGCGCTCGCCGCTGCCAGCAAATCGACCGCATCTTGCAGCGCGGTGGCGCCGGTCAAGTCGACAACATGGGCACGCTCGGTCGCCGGCAGCAGGGCAATAATTTGTGCGGCCACGGCGCGATCATTATTCGAGCCGAAAATCGCCACGCGCCAACCGCGCGCCAGCATAGTTGCGGCGACGCTCGCATAATGTTTTTCCGGCCAGCGCTTCGCCGGACCGAATTCAGCGCCGGGACATAGCGCCAACAGCGGTTTGCCATCGTCCAGCGCGAAGCGTTGCAATAATTGTCGCTGATTATCGTAGTCCAACCGTAGCGACGGGTTGGGTAGCGTGGCAGGCAGCGCGTCGCTAGCGGGAAGCGCCAACGCGGCGAAACGCTGCACCATTAACGGGTAGCGTTGCTTATCCAGAATGCGCACGTCGTTGAGCAGGCCATAGCGCCATTCGCCGCGCCAGCCGATACGCTGTGGAATCTTTGCGAAGAAGGGAATTAGCGCCGATTTGAATGAGTTCGGCAATAAAATTGCGCGATCGTAACGCTGTGCGCGCAACTCGCGCCCCAACCGGTAGCGCACTCCGAGTTGCAGGCTGCCATGTCCCAATGGCATAGCGATGGCGCGGCGCACTTCCGGCATGCGTGCCAATAACGGCAAGCTCCAGGCCGGTGCCAGTACGTCGATCGCAGCTGCGGGATAGCTGGCGCGCAGCATCTTAAATAATACTTGCGCCATGACCATATCGCCGACCCAGGCGGGGCCGACGACCAGAATGGAAGCTGCTGCGCTCGACATGACTTCGTTGCTCAAGGCCGAACAATCCTCATTTACTGACGTGTAAACTCCGGTTGTTCGGCATTGAGCGCCTCGTCTTGTCTTCGCTGGCGACGCTTTTCGGATTTCATCAGGCAACCGGCGTCAGCCACTCCGCGAACTGGCTGCGGCGGCCTTTTACTTGATCGAAGTACAAGTTTTGTAATTGTGTGGTGACCGGTCCACGCCGGCCGGCGCCAATGGTGCGGCCGTCCAGTTCGCGAATCGGTAAGACCTCGGCGGCAGTGCCGGTGAAGAACGCCTCGTCGGCGATATACACCTCATCGCGCGTAATACGTTTTTCGACCAGTTTATAACCACACTCCGCTGCCAGATGGAAAATCGTATTGCGCGTGATGCCATTCAGGCAGGACGTCAGCTCGGGTGTATAGATGATGCCGTCGCGCACGATAAAAACGTTTTCGCCCGAGCCTTCGGCCACATAGCCTTCCGGGTCGAGTAGCAATGCTTCATCGGCGCCGCCCGACAACGCTTCCTGGAGCGCCAGCATCGAGTTGATGTAGTTGCCATTGGCCTTGGCGCGCGTCATCGAAATATTGACGTGGTGGCGGGTGTAGGAACTGGTGCGTACTTTGATACCGAGCTCGCGCGCTTCCGGCGCCATGTACGACGGCCAGTGCCAGGCGGCGGCGATAACATGTACGCGCAGGCCGGTGGCGCGCAGGCCCATGCCCTCTGAGCCCAGGAATACCATCGGACGGAGATACGCCTCGTTGAGATTGTTGGCGCGCACTACGCTGCGCTGTGCCTCATTGATCTCGTCCTTGCTGAACGGGATTTCCAGATTCATGATCTTGGCGGAGTCGAACAAGCGCGTGGTGTGCTCATGCAGGCGAAAGATACAGGTGCCTTTCGCGCCTTCGGTCTGATAGGCGCGTACGCCCTCGAATACACCCATGCCGTAGTGCAGCGTATGGGTCAGCACGTGTACCTTGGCATCGCGCCAGGGCACCATTTCGCCGTCAAACCAAATCAAACCATCGCGGTCGGCCATGGACATACAACAAACTCCTGCTTCGGAACGGGGGGCTTTATCGTAGTGTGTCCAAGCCGTTGGCAACCGGGCACGATCTAGCGACAAAGAGAGTAATTTAAAGGCGCATATTGGACCACAAATCGGTTTTTGGCGGTAGCGCGGTAAATAGAAACGTGGTTATTCGGCACGTGGTATTGCGCGGGCCGAGAGTAGGCCTACCCTCTGCCGCGATATTTGCTAGACTGCGCGCCGGACTCGGTTGCGAAGGACTATATCGACGCTGGATAGCGTTCGGTAGTTCGGTAGCGCGCCTATGCGCAGCAATAATTACGTATAAATGGAAGATGGCCTTTCCGCTCAAGTCCGTTTGCGACATCGTTGTCCGCCATTCAATAAGCCGGTAGCTAATTCCGTAGGTAAATCGATGAGATTTGTAGTTTTATATATGTTGCTGGCGGCGATTTCCACGGCGGCCAATATCGGCAGCCAGGATGTTGCGATCCGACTCTACACCGGCATTTATTCGGTGACCTTTTCGATCATGGTCGGCACGGCGGTAGGCCTGCTGGTTAAATATGCATTGGATAAGCGTTTCATTTTTCGCTTCAAGGCG
>DATIED010000048.1:0-2846 GCA_035455965.1 Spongiibacteraceae bacterium | reverse complement strand
GAAGTGCAAATCTTCGGCGATGGCCTGGGCGATGCCATTGCGCTCGGCGAGCGCGATTGTTCGAGCCAGCGCCGCAATCAGAAAGTGATCGAAGAAACACCCGCGCCGAATTTGCCGGATCGCGTGCGCACATTATTGCGGGACGCCTCCATTCGTCTCGCGCGCGCGGTGGCGTACCGCAGTGCCGGCACTATCGAATTTATCTACGACGCGGCACAGCAGCAATGTTATTTTCTGGAGGTGAATACGCGCCTGCAGGTCGAGCACGGCGTAACCGAACAGATCTACGGCATCGATATCGTGCGCTGGATGATCGAGGTCGGTGCCGGCGCACTGCGGCCGCTGTCCGCGTTGGCGGAAAAACTGCAGCCGCGCGGCCACGCCATTCAGGTGCGCGTCTACGCCGAGGACCCCGGCAAGCAATTTCAACCGAGCGCCGGCCTGCTGACTCATGTCGAATTCCCGGACGCCGACGGCAAACAGTTACGCATCGATAGCTGGATCGATGCCGGCCTGGAAATCTCGCCGTTCTTCGATCCCTTGTTGGCGAAAATTATTGCCTGGGGCGAGGATCGCAACACCGCCATCGAGCGTCTGCAAAATGCATTGGCCGCCACCAGCGTGTATGGCGTCGAAACCAATATCGATTATTGCCGCGCGATTTTACGCAGCGATATTTTTGCCGGCGGCAATATGCATACGCGCTTCCTGAACAGTTTCGATTACCAGGCGCCGCGCATCGACGTATTGCGTCCCGGTACGCAAACCACCGTGCAGGATTTTCCCGGCCGCAGCGGTTACTGGGATGTCGGCGTACCGCCGTCGGGACCCTTCGACGATTGGTCGTTCCGGCTCGGCAATCGCCTGCTGGACAACCCCGAGGATGCGGCCGGCCTCGAAATCACGCTGAATGGACCGACACTGCGCTTTCGCACCGCCACGCAAATCGTGCTGGCCGGCGCCGAATTAGCCGCGCAACTCGACGATAGCGAGGTGCCGTTTTGGCGCGTGATCGATGTGCCAGCCGGCGCGACATTAAGCATTGGTAGCGCGCGCAATAACGGCAGCGGCGCGCGCGCGTATCTGCTGGTGCGCGGCGGCATTCAATGTCCCGAATATTTAGGCGCCAAAGCGACGTTCACGCTCGGACTGTTCGGCGGCCACAATGGCCGCGCATTGCGCACCGGCGATGTGCTCGCAATAAGTGCTTCGACGCCGCCGAGCGCATTGCGCGAATTGCCGCCCACACTGCGACCGGCGATCGCCACGCATTGGCAAATCGCCGTGATGTACGGCCCGCACGGCGCGCCGGATTTTTTCACGCCGCACGCTATCGAAGAATTCTTCGCGGCCGAGTGGGAGGTGCATTACAACTCCAGCCGCACCGGCGTGCGCTTGATCGGTCCGAAGCCGGAGTGGGCGCGCAGCGACGGCGGCGAAGCCGGCATGCATCCGTCGAATATTCACGATAACGCCTACGCCATCGGCGCGATCGATTTCACCGGCGACATGCCGGTGATTCTCGGCCCCGATGGTCCGTCGCTCGGCGGCTTTGTCTGCCCGGCCACGGTGATTCGCGCCGAGCGCTGGAAAATGGGACAACTGAAAGCCGGCGATCGCGTGCGTTTTTTCCCGGTCACTATCGACAGCGCGATGGCGATGGAGCGGGCGCAATTAAACGCGTTGGCAACGTTAGCCGCTGCCGACCAGGTACAACTGCTAACAGATATACAACCGCTAACCACAGCGTCATTAATCGATCCGATCGTCGCCAGCTTTACCGCCGCTGACGGCACCGCAGTGATGTATCGCTGCGCCGGCGATAAATATGTATTGGTCGAGTACGGGCCGCAGGCGCTCGACATCGCGCTGCGCTTTCGCGTGCACGCATTGATGCTGCAACTGCAACAGCACAAACCGGCCGGCGCCATGGAATTAACGCCGGGCATTCGCTCGCTGCAGATTCACTACGATAGTTTGCAACTGCCGTTGGCGGATTTATTGGCATGGCTGCGGCACGCCGAAACGCAGCTCGGCAATATCGATGAATTGGACGTACCGGCGCGCGTCGTGCATATACCCTTGTCGTGGGACGATGCGGCGTGTCGGTTGGCGATCGAAAAATATATGCAGTCGGTGCGCAAAGATGCGCCGTGGTGCCCGAGCAATATCGAATTCATTCGTCGCATCAACGGCCTCGGCAGCATCGAGGACGTAAAAAAAATCGTCTTCGACGCCAGCTACGTGGTGATGGGACTCGGCGATGTCTATCTCGGCGCGCCAGTGGCGACTCCACTCGATCCGCGCCATCGTCTGGTCACTACCAAATACAATCCGGCGCGCACCTGGACTGCGGAAAACTCGGTCGGCATCGGCGGCTCCTATATGTGCGTATACGGTATGGAGGGACCCGGCGGTTATCAATTCATCGGCCGCACCCTGCAGATGTGGAACCGTTATCACCGCACCGCTGAATTCTCGCAGCCGTGGCTGCTGCGCTTCTTCGATCAAATCCGCTTCTTCGAAGTGAGCGCCGACGAACTGGTGCAAATCCGCCACGATTTTCCGCGCGGCAATTATCCGCTGCGCATCGAACAGACGCGCTTTCGGCTGGCCGACTATCGCGGCTTCCTCGCCAGCCACAACGACGAGATCGAGCAATTCACGCAGACTCGCGAGCAGGCATTTGCACAGGAATTGCAACGCTGGCGTGACAGCGGTCAATTGCACTTCGACAGTGCGCCGCTCGATGTCGCCGACAACGGTGCGCAACAAGCATTGCCCGAGGGATGTAGCGCGGTCGACAGCCACGTGGCCGGCAACATCTGGCAGCTGCTGGTCAAGCC
>DATIED010000047.1:0-3658 GCA_035455965.1 Spongiibacteraceae bacterium | reverse complement strand
GCGCCGCAGCACCGACTGAAATTCAAAACAACGCATGATGGCGCAACAACAACCTGTTACCCGATTGTTGCTGTAGCAGCAGGGAAGGACAGTACAAGCATTCGTGCCAGAGCGGGGTGAAGGGGGTCTCTTTTTCAGGGCGCAGTGGCAAGCATTCAAGTAACCATAGTGCCATCGACTTAAGAAGGGCTTGTCGGCTTCACGGACTTATCGCGCTCGCAGCTTCGAAGAGAATTCCTTCATGCCCTGAAAAAGAGACCCCCTTTACCCCGCCTCCAAGTTCACTTCACGCTTCAATTTTAGTGGTTCAATCGATTTTTTCAGTTGTCAGTTGTCAGTTGTCAGTTGTCAGTTGTCAGTTTCAGAATATTCGATGGCAACGAGCTTGACTGCCCGCCGACCGAATGCTCTTTTCAAAACATTGGAAGCTCACTGCTTTAAATCGCGAGCTACCAGAGAGCGATAACATCGAAAGAGGCCAACGGGAAGGCTGCAGCCCTGTCGACCTATCCAAAGAAATTTTGAAAAGAGTATCGGCTGGCGGGCATCGCATCGTCGGCTATGAATGGCCGATCACTGCCATTGGTGCAGCAAACCACTAAATTTTGCAGGTATGCCGGCTGCCCTACTCCCTAAATCGTTGCGGCAGACGGGTGCTTGCGCACCGCTGAGACATGTGACATTATTTGTCTCACGTCTCACCAACCCCTTATTGCCTTGGAAACACCGTTTAAATGTCGACCGCCGCCAATGACCAGGAATTAGTGCTGAACGCCGCCAAGGCGTGTTATCTGCGTCTCGGCGTGGCGAAGACCACGGCTGCCGATATCGCCCGCGAAGCCGGCATTTCGCGCGCCACGGTATATCGCCGCTTTCCCAGCCACGAGGATATTTTCATCGCCGTACTGACGCGCGACTCGATTGAAATGGGCAAAACCTGCGCCGCGCGCCTGCAAGGTATCGAAGACCCGATCGAACACATCGTCGAAGGCATGCTGATAGTGCTCGACGAAATACCGCGCCGACCGTTGCACGCACATTTGTTCCGCGAAGAAGCCAGCCCCTGGGTGATCAACCAAACCATGCCGGCGGAGCAATTGCACAGCATGTGCGTAACCATGCTTGGCGACATGCCAGGTCTGCGCCTGCTCCCCCCCAACCAATCGCGCAAGCACCTCGACTATTTATCCGAGTGGATTCTGCGCACCTTGATTTCCTACGCGATGGTGCCGAGCCATCACGCGCGCAATCGCGACGAAATGGGCGAGCTGCTGCGCACCATGCTGGGCCCCACCGTAGCGGCAATTTTAGGCGGCAACACCAGCGCCAAAAAACCGAAAAAATCGGCGGCTCAAAAATAAACTGATTCAAGAATAGATAGCTAAAAAATAAGCAGTTAATAAAGCAAAACAGGACCGCACATGAAAGCATTGCAGGTTGTTCAGAACGGCGCGCCACTCGATGCGCTACGCATCGTCGAACTCGAGATACCGACACCGGCCGCTGGTCAGGTGCGCATCAAAGTCGCCGCTGCCTCCTTGAATTTTAACGATATCGATCGCTGTTACGGTCGCCGTATTTCCATGCCGTTGACGCCGCCGTTCACGCTCGGCATGGATGTCTGCGGCGTGGTCGATGCGGTCGGCGCCGGCGCGGAAAGCTGGCTCGGCAAACGCGTCGTCGCGCTGACTTTTTTCGCCACCGGCGGCCTCGCCGAATACGCGATTGCGCCGGCCGATTCCGTATTCGATGCGCCGCAACAATTCAGCGACGCTGAAGCCACCGCTTTTATCATTCCGTTCCACACCGCTTATTTGGCATTGGTGCGCCGCGCCAAGCTGACGCGTGGCGAAACATTGCTGGTGCATTCGGGCGCCAGCAGCGTCGGCGCCGCGGCGATCCAAATCGGTAAAGCAGTTGGCGCACGCGTCTTCACCACGGTCGGTGCGCCCGCCAAGGCCGAATTCTGCAAACAGCTCGGCGCGGAGTTGGTTATCGATCATCGCACGCAAAAATTCGACGAAGCAGTATTGGATTACACCGATAACGTCGGCGCTGATGTGATTCTGGATTTGGCCGGTGGCAGTTTCGTCGAACCGTCGTGGCGCTGCGTGGCCCGCGAAGGCCGCTATGTCGCCGCCGGTTTTGCCGACGACGACGTCAACGGTTTTACCGGCCGGCCACTGCGCCCAACCTGCGCCGGCAACTTTTCGATCATCGGCGTGATGCTCGCATGGGCCGGCAAAATGCCGCCGGAAATGCGCCGCATGGGTTTCAATATGTTCGACCGCGAGGTTGCCGATGCGGTGCATAACGCGCTCGGGCAATGGATAGAAGCAGGAAAAATTCGCTCGGTATTACAACGCAGCGTGGCATTGGAGAATGCAGCAACGGCGTTGACCGAACAGGAACAGCGAATAACTTCGGGACGCACCGTCGTCTCTTTCGACCTATAAATCTGGCAAAGTACAAATAAACAATGAACGATAAAATTTATACCTTTCGCGATGCCAAAATGAATTCGCTGCCGCTGCGCCTGATCAATACGATTGGCGCCGGTGCCGCCGCGTGCGGTCTGCGCTACCCGAATTTAAGCGCGGACGATATTCGCGCGGCGGCGCAGCGGCGCACCGGCCTCGACGATTTCGGAGACGCCGGCATTCACGAAGCCTTGCAACAGTATGTCGATTCCGCGGAAAACGAATCGCACTTGAATTTACTGGGACGTTTTGCCGCACGCAATATGCTGGTTAATGCGCTTAGCAATCGCCTGCAAGTGATCGACTGGGCAAAACAACATCCACAAATAAAAGAAGAGCAAATCGAGCAGCCCTGGATCGTGGTCGGCCTGCCGCGCACCGGCACCAGTTTATTGTGCAGCCTGCTAGGCCTGGATCCGGGCAGTCGACCGCTGCTGCAATGGGAAGCCGCGCGGCCGATGCCGCCCGCCGAGCTGGCGACCGCCGCCGAGGATCCACGCATCGCCGCGTTCGCCAACGACGTAAAACGTGTGCTGCAGATAAGCCCCGCGCTCGGCGCCATGCATCCGTTCGGCAGCACGTTGGCAGAAGAATGCACCGCCGTATTCACGTATTCACTGCGCACCATCGGCATCGAAACGATCGGCTTTGTACCGAGTTATGGACACTGGCTGGATCGCTGCGATATGCGCCCGGCGTATGCTCTGCATAAAACCGTTTTACAAGCCTTTCAGCATGCGCAACCAACCGATCGCTGGGTCTTAAAAAGTCCGAATCATTTGTGGTGTCTGGACGCCATGCTCGCCACTTATCCGAATGCGCGCGTAGTGTGGATGCATCGCGATCCGGCCGATGTCGTCACATCGCTGGCCAGCATCAACAACGCGATGCAAATATCGTTTACCAACAAACACGATCCGGTGCGCGTCGGGAATTATTGGGCCGACAAAATCGTCGACGGTATCGCCAAGGGCAGCGCCTTCGATGCAACGCAGCCGGAAGGTTGGTGCCAACACGTCCAGTACGACGATTTGATGGCGGATACCGCCGGCACCGTTGAAAAACTTTATCGCAGTTTCGGCGATACCGTACAACCGTTGCACCGCCGTCGCGTAAATGCCTGGCTGCAGCACCGGCCGCAAAACGCGTTCGGGCGGCACGGTTACGATCCGCGCGAT
>DATIED010000046.1:0-3089 GCA_035455965.1 Spongiibacteraceae bacterium | reverse complement strand
TCAGCGATGACCACATCGACCGGAGCACTATCCAGTCGACCCAATGCATCCTGCAGGTTACCTGCAACCTCCACGCTGAAATTCTCATTCGCGTTGCACAGAATGGCCTGCAACTCCTTCGCATCGATCGCATCTTCCGTGACGATTAAAATCCGGTTTGGCATTTCCCACCCTTTTATGGACCCATTTCTTTACGGAAAGCTTTAAATGAAAACCACTATTATCGATGCCCCGTCGCTTTTGAACTTATCGGTAACTCTGGCATTTTTTACGCGCCTGACGGGAAAAAGCCGCGCTTTATCGATAAAGTTCCGAACAGCTCGAATGCATGAATCTGGGTCGTGAATTGGCATACTTTTAACTTAGCACCTGCCATTAAAAACAAAGTACCCCTACCCTTCTGTCTGCCATCACACTTTAAACCTTGATTTTTATTGCCGAGGACAAAAGCATTCAACCATCGGCGACGGTTCTTCGACAATGTTCGAATACTCCGGCAATCATTTTTCGCGTTCGAGTTTTCCGCTTTTATGCATGCGATATACATTGCAGCTGCTCGGTTTATATCGATCTGATTCGGCAGCTAAAATATTCGATTTATAAATTTTCCATCCCAGTAAGTCACTGGACAATGAATCACCGCATTTCCGCCATTTCCGCTGCGGCTTATACCTATAGCGAAATCTTCCGGACTAAACTATTAATTTATGGTCGCTCTGTTTGGCGGCTGCCAATAGGAATTGGCGACAATAACCGGCTGTATTCATAAGCTCACCGTAAAGCGAATTCAATTTAACTACCGGGCGCCTATGCTGAAGTGGATCGATGTCGAACAATTGCGGCTGGGGATGTTTGTCTGCGAGCTGGGTGGCTCCTGGATCGATCATCCCTTTTGGCGCAGTAAATTGTTATTGGAAAGCAAGGTCGATCTGCAGCGTATAACGCAGGCCGGCATAAAGCGTATCCGCATCGATTTATCCAAAGGCCTGGACGTCGCGCGAACACCCGCGCCACTTATCGAGACGCAAATTCAACAAACAGTAGCCACCTCCATCGATCAGTCCAGCACCTCCATGGCCGAAGAGCTGCAACGCGCCGCGCGCATTTGTGCCCGCGGTAAGGATGCCGTTGCCGCGATGTTTCAGGAGGCTCGTCTGGGCAATACCGTCGATATCGCCGGCATCGCGCCGCTGGTCGAGGAAATTTCTGCCTCGGTGGCGCGCAATCCCGGCGCGCTGATCAGTTTGGCGCGCATCAAAACGGTCGACGATTACACCTATATGCATTCCGTAGCCGTGTGTGCGCTGATGGTAGCCCTGTCGCGACAGTTAAATCTGGATGAGCAGCAAACGCGCAAAGCCGCGCTGGCCGGTCTGCTGCACGATGTCGGCAAGGCTGCAATGCCATTGGAGGTACTCAACAAGCCGGGCAAATTAACGGATGCCGAATATCTGATAATTAAACGTCATCCGCAGGAGGGTCACGCTCTGCTGCTCGATGCAAACGGCGTCGATGAGATCGCTCTCGATGTCTGCCTGCATCATCATGAGAAAGTCGATGGCAGCGGTTATCCGCATGGTCTCGGCGGCGACGCAATCAGTGTGTACGCGAAAATGGGCGCTATTTGCGATGTGTATGACGCGGTGACATCGAATCGACCCTACAAAGCTGGCTGGGACCCGGCCGAAAGTATTCGTAAAATGGCGGATTGGCATGGCCATTTCGATACGCATATATTTGGGGCATTCGTAAAAAGCCTGGGAATTTATCCGATCGGTTCGCTGGTGCGATTAGAGTCCGGCAAACTGGCGGTGGTGATGGAGCAGAACAAAAAGTCGCTGACCGCCCCGAAGGTCAAAGTATTTTTTTCTACCAAGGCGAACTGCCATCTAATGCCGGAGATCATCGATTTGTCGCGGCCCCACTGCGCCGATAAAATAGTCGAACGCGAAGCCGCAGCAACCTGGGGGCTGAGCGGTCTCGACGAATTATGGAGCGGCATACCGGCACCGACGACGAACTAACGGCGCAGACTCTCCGACCGACCACATCGGCATGCGCAGTCGTCAAGCCGGAGAAGATACCAGTGCCCGCCCCATCGATGTACCGCGAGATTCTGCGCAGCGAGGTTCATGCGATCTCAATAGCCGTCTCCCGGCAAATCAAACACAATCACCTCGGCATCCTTACCGTCGGCCAGTGTCAGTGCAGCCGCATCGGTCACTTTCAAACCGTCGCCAGCGCGCAGTACGATATCGTTTGCACGAATTTCACCGCGCGCCACGTGCAGATAACAGCGGCGATTCGGCGCCAGGTCTAAAGTGGCGGTTTCGTCGCCGGCGAATAATCCTGCGTATATCCATGCGTCCTGATGGATCAGCAATGCGCCATCGGCTGCATCGGGTGCGGCGATCAAACGCAACTTGCCGCGCTTTTCGGCAGCGTCGAAACGCTTCTCGGCATAGCCCGAGGCGATACCACGCACGTTCGGCGTAATCCATATCTGTAAAAAATGTACCGGCTGCGTTGCCGACGGGTTGAATTCGCTATGCTGCACACCGCGCCCGGCGCTCATCAGCTGCACATCGCCGGGGCGAATGGTCGAGCCATTCCCCATCGAATCCTGGTGCGCCAGTTCGCCTTCGAGCACGTAGCTAAGTATTTCCATATCCTGGTGGCCATGAGTACCGAAGCCGGCGCCCGCCTCCACGCGGTCCTCGTTGATAACCCGCAGTGCGCCGAACTCGACGTGCTTGGGGTCGAAATAATTGGCGAACGAAAAACTATGAAAGGATTTCAGCCAGCCGTGATCGGCATGACCGCGTTCATTGCTGCGTCTAATCTCGTACATGATCGTTTCTCCTGGTTGATAGGCCCAAGATACGTTGGCGAGATAAAACAGAAAAGCGCGTAATTCTGCTCATCAACATCGAAAAGATTGATCGAGCCGCCAGGCTGAAAATCTCCCCTCCGACCGGCCTCGGACAACAGGCCCACTGGCAGCAATATGAAAACGAAGGCGACTTATGTAGCCAAACATGCTCCGCTCGATAATGCCCAACAGGCGCGCTACACAGCGATCCATCAAC
>DATIED010000045.1:0-3802 GCA_035455965.1 Spongiibacteraceae bacterium | reverse complement strand
GGCAGCGCACTGCCCATCGGAAAGATATCCAGCAGCGAACCGCGCTGCGCGAACTCGCCGTGTTCGTATACCGTGGTCACCGCCCGATAACCCGCCGCACCGAGGCGCGTACGCAATTGCTCCACATCGAGTTGTTGCCCGCGGTCGATGATCAGGCTATTGCCTTGCAGGTAGGATGGTGGTGGTAATCGATGCATCAGGGTGGCGATGGGCACCACTAAAATGCCGCGCTGCAACTCCGGCAGTCGATACAGAGTGGTCAAGCGCTCGGAAATAATGTCCTGGTGCGGCGAGAAGCTGTCGTACGGCAGCGTTTCCCAATCCGGCAGATGCAGAACCGCTAACTCGGGGGCGAAAAATTGCAGTTCCTGCTCGATTTGCCGGGCGCTGGCGGTGTCGCGTGCGATCCATAACACCGGTTGTGCCAGGCCGCGCGCGGCACTGGCCACGGCTAAACTGGCGGCGGCGGCGTGCAATTGGCCCCAATACTGGCGGTCGCCGGGTACGGGCTTGAGCAGAGTAGGGAGTAAAGCTGGTGGCATCGATGGAAGCTATATCTGTGCAAGAGGACCGGCATTGTAACGCCAGTGGCGTCAGTTATCAGTCCTCAGTTGTCAGTTATCGGTTAAAAACGAAACTGCCGGACTACCAGCTACCGGATTGCCGACTGGCGCCCGCCGCAGACTCTGCAATACTTGCAGCGGGCGGCGCATTCGCAGACGCGGCCCGGTTGCGCGGTGTCGATTGAACAAAGATAATACGCGCCTTTCTTTTACCTCTGCGGCAAAGGTGCCTTTTAATGGAACAGAGAAAACGCGGTCGTCCCGACGATTATTTCAAAGACTGGAAAGAGCGCGAAGCGCTGGCGGAAGGCCTGATTCCGTTAGTCGGTAAGCTCTACCGGGAAAATAACGTTAAGACGTATATCTACGGACAGGGCCTCGTCAACAAATCCCCGCTCGATATCATGCAGGCGCACCGCGTCGTGCGTCAGGTCGAGCAGAACGAACTCTCCGAATTTGAAACCTTCCCGATCGTTAAGGCACTGTCCGAGCTCAATCTCGGTACCGCGCATATCGACGCCGGCCGCATCGCCGTCATGTACGACGAAGTCAAAGCCCAGGGTATCAGCGTGCACGACTTCGTGCGCGAGCAGGTTGCCGATTTAGTCGGGATCGATGCAAAACCGATTACCAAGCCGCGCGATGTCGTGCTGTTCGGTTTCGGCCGCATCGGCCGCCTGATGGCGCGCCTGCTGATCGAAAAAGCCGGCTCTGGCGATACGCTGCGGTTGCGCGCCATCGTCGTGCGCAAAGGTAAAGGCGACGACGATTTAATGAAGCGCGCCAGCCTGCTGCAACGCGATTCGGTGCACGGCCATTTCAACGGTACGATTCGCGTCGATGAAGAGCGCAATTCGCTGGTTTGCAACGGCAACGAAGTCAAAGTGATTTACGGCGACGATCCCAGTGCGATCGATTACACGCAATATGGTATTTCCGATGCGATCGTGGTCGACAACACCGGTAAGTGGAGCGACCGCGAGGGTCTGTCGAAGCACCTGCAGTGTCCGGGTGTCTCGAAAGTCCTGTTGACCGCACCGGGCAAGGGCGATTTGAAAAATATCGTGTTCGGCGTCAACGATAATGAAATTTTCGACGACGAAACCATTATCACCGCCGCGAGCTGTACCACCAATGCGATCGTGCCGCCGCTGAAAGTGATCGACCAGCATTTCGGTATTCTCAATGGCCACGTCGAAACGGTGCATGCATATACCAACGACCAGAACCTGATCGACAATTATCACAAATCGAAACGCCGCGGCCGCAGTGCGCCGTTGAACCTGGTCATCACCGAAACCGGCGCGGCGAAAGCCGTGGCTAAAGTGCTGCCGCAACTGCAGGGCAAGTTGACCGGCAACGCGATTCGCGTCCCGACGCCGAACGTTTCGCTGGCGATTTTGAAATTGAATTTGAAGCAGGAAACGAGCGTCGACGAAATCAACGAATACATGCGCAAAATCGCTCTGCATTCGCCGTTGCGCAAACAGATCGATTATTCGAACTCACCGGAAGTGGTTTCGAGCGATCTGGTTGGCTCGCGCCATGCTTGCATCTACGACGCCGAGGCGACCATCGTCAATGGTAGCAGCGTAGTGTTGTACTGCTGGTACGACAATGAGTTCGGTTATAGCTGTCAGGTGCATCGCGTGCTGGAAAAAATGGCCGGCGTGCACTACAAAATCTATCCGAAAGAAACCGCCGAATAGTGCTCGGCAACAGCATTAAACAACAGCCGCCCTTCGGGGCGGTTTTTGTTGGTGCGGCTATTCTTGCTGGCGCGAGTACGGTGCGTGAATTCGCATGCCATGTTTTTAAAATTTGCCGGTTGCTGCCGCTGGTTGTTTTGTTGGCCGCCTGCGGCGAGCGCGCAGCGTTCCAGATTAGCGGTATAACGCAAGGTACTACCTACCATATCACTGTAGTCGCGGACAAAAGCGCTGCGGAACAAGCCGCATTAAAGCAGCAAATAGAAAATCGGCTGAACGCGATCGATAGCGCATTATCCAATTACCGCGATGATTCCGAATTGAGTCGTTTTAACCGCGCGGCGGTTGGCGAATGGTTTGCACTCGGCACCGATTTATATCATGTTTTATACAGCTCGCAGGCTATCAGCGCGGCATGCGCTGGTGTGTTCGATGTAACGATTGCGCCACTGGTCGATTTATGGGGTTTTGGCGCCAGGGGCCATCGCGCAGATATTCCTGGCGCCGATGCAATCGCCGCTGCCAAAGCGGATGTGGATTATCGTTTTCTGGAGCTCGATAAAACCGCGCCGCGAGCCCGCAAAAATCATCCATTGCGTATCGATGTGAATGGCATCGCGCAGGGTTATACGGTCGATCGATTGGCCGAGTTGTTGGCAGCACAGGGTTATAAGGATTTTCTGGTCGAGGTCGGCGGCGAGCTGCGTTTGGCAGGTGCGAATGCGCGTTTATTGCCGTGGCATATCGGTATCGAAAAACCCGCCGATGGTCTCGGCGCCGTACAGCAGGCAATCAGCGGAACGAATATCGGTGTCACTACGGCTGGCGATTATCACGATTATTTTGAAAAGGATGGTCAGCGTTATTCGCATACCATCGATCCGACTACCGGTCGACCGATAGCGCATCGTCTGGCATCGGTCACTGTGATCGGCGCGAGCGCGGAATATGCGGATGGTTGGGACACGGCGTTGGAGGTGATGGGGCCGGAGCGGGGTTATGCATTCGCTGAGCAGCATCATATTGCGGCGTATTTTATTATTCGCGCCGACAACGGTTTTACAGTGCGGTATACGCCGGAGTTTGCGCGGTATTTGCGGTGAGTCATTTTTAGATAGTAATTTCTTATTATTTTTTACTGTCTGCGACAGGCGCAATTGCAGGTTTCGCCTGCAGGCGAGTCACTTTTCTTTTCCAAAAAGAAAAGTAACCAAAAGAAGTTGGCCCTTGCCGGGAGCCCCTGCCGGGAGCTCCCAACAGCAGCAGGTCGCCAACTTAAGTTGGCGACTTCTCGAATTTCAGAAAGTAGCACTTTCTGAAATTCGACTGCCGCGTTGGGGCCTTCTAGCAGCTGCGCTGCTGAAGGGAACGGCGAGACCAAAACAGCCGGAGCAGGACCGTAGGGCGGATTATTAATCCGCCTTTCGCGGCTCGATGGAAGCTAAATGGTGGGTCGAATGACCCACCCTACGGTTTTGTTTTTGAGATTTGCCTAAAGCGGCACTGTCGCAAAAGTACGTCATTTTTCCG
>DATIED010000044.1:0-6550 GCA_035455965.1 Spongiibacteraceae bacterium | reverse complement strand
ACAAGGCACTGATAGCGCTAAGCATTTTTTTCAAAATTTGATGCGGACGGATTTCTGGCAAAAAAAACTGCGGGAAAAGCGCTTTAAGTCGCCAGTGAGTGTCACAGTTTTGTGACGCAGAAAATTGAGAAAATTCGATATGCCGATAATCGACATTGTGCAAATAATTATTTTTTTCAGGGAATCAGCGAGTTATAAAGTAAATAAAAAAGTATGAGAAGAACCTGGAGTGTCTCGACTTTGCGACACCGCCGTTATTTCAGGGCGTAATCAGCGGCAATTTAAAATGGCTAACAAGCGTTGATATCGTGTTTTTCCAACAGTCGATATAACGTCATGCGCGACACGCCGAGTTGGCGCGCCGCAAGCGTAATATTATTGCCGGTATGATGAAGACTGGCGCGGATCGCGGTTTTTTCCGCGCTCGCGCGCACGTCGTGCAACGCCCACTCGTCGCGCGGCAGCACCCGTCGCTCTAATCCCAAATCTTTCCGCGAGATCAGGCGGCCCTCTGCCATAACCAGCGCGCGGCGCACGCGATTTAGCAGTTCGCGCACGTTGCCTGGCCAGTCGTAAGTTCCCATGGCGTTGATGGCAGGCGTACTAAAACCTTTGAGACGTGGATTTTTTTCCGCGGCATACGTAGAAAAGAAATGTTTCGCCAGCAATACAATATCGTTACCGCGCTCCTTTAAGGCCGGTACTGTCAATAGCAGTACGTTGAGGCGGTAATAGAGGTCCGCGCGAAATTTGCCCTCCGCGACCGCTTGCTCAAGATTGACATGCGAGGCTGCGATAACGCGCACATCGATATGCACATCGCGCGTCGAGCCGACGCGCGTAATTGTTTTCTCTTGCAGGAAGCGCAGCAAATTGGTTTGCAGATCCAGCGGCAGATCGCAGATTTCATCGAGAAATACCGTACCGCCATTGGCCGCTTCGAAAAAGCCCTGTTTTGAACTGCCGGCGCCGGTAAAAGCGCCTTTTTCGTAACCGAATAATTCCGATTGAATCAGCGAGCCGGGCAGTGCGCTGCAGTTAACTGCAACGAAGGGCCCTTGCGCGCGGGCCGATTGCCGATGAATCGCCTGTGCGGCTAATTCCTTGCCGCTGCCGCTGGGACCGCTGATCATCACCGGCGCATCGACGTTCGAGATCTTTTTTATTTCGCGCAGCAGCTTTTTGATCGCCGGACTTTCACCGATAATAAATAGCTCGCTGGAGCACTTGGTGTTGGCTATCGAGTTCGACCATAACAATGCTCTGCCGTAAGCATGACCGAGTGTAGGCAGCAGCCGCTCCGAACAGATCGGCAGTGTATGAAAATCAAATAAGTGATTCAAAATTAATTCGTTGCATGCCCGCGACTCAAGGCATGCAGAGGCGAATATGCCAACCCACTCAAGTGTATTGTGGCGCAACAAAAATTCATGCAGTGTGGCGCAATTCGCATCGTCGATACGCTCGATAGCGATTAATCCGAGCAAATAGCCATTCTCTCGAATGCTGCGTTTGGCACTCGCCAAATCGGCGACGATATCTATGTCCCAACCAGCCGCCGCCATTTCCTCTTGCAGCGCTGGTGCAATGCTATCCGGCATGACGCAGAGCAACTTCCGCGGTTCCATAGGTTTAGCCCATTTTTCTTGGTTAGTTCCTTGTACAGCCAACCCACATTGGCTTTTTGCCGTTTGTATCGATGCTTGATGGAGCGTTACAGTTGAGACTCTTAAATGCGACGGTTTGATAATGCTTTTTGTGTAAACAGGGGGGTAAATCTAAGGAGCGGCGAGGCCTCTCGTCAACCTCTATTGGGGTAAATGAGGGGGCGATTAAGATTAAATAACAATCAAGAAAATCGGTTTCATTACTGTATTTTAAAATGGCGCGACAGCAAGGAAACAAAATGCGTGGAAGCGAGCGATACATTAAGAATTAAATCACCATCGAGCTATAGCTGTAGCATATTAAAAAGTACATAAAGCTTGCTACGGGCAGGGTCGATCGAAGAGCGGTTAGTTTTTGCAGAGCTAAGCGCGATAACCTGCTCGCGCCTTTTCCGGCTTGTCGGTTAGTATTCGGGAGCGCTACCTGCCGTGGCGCGTTATTGCTTAGCTTGGGCTCGCCCGACGCAAACCAGCATCGGATGCGCCCACCTCGATGGACAAGGAGAAGACCATGCGCAAAACCTTAACAATAACCATGTTGGCGTTATCTGCTGCACTACCCGCATTTGCTCAAATATCGCCTCAGCAGCAGGAGGAAACTGTCAGTCAGGCCGGCAATGTCACAAAAACACAGGTTGTTAAAATGACCGCGCTGGTGGTGGATATCGATAAAAAAACGCGCACGCTGACGCTAAAGCAGGCCGATGGCCAGAGCTTCGATATTGTCGCCGGCGATGAGGTCCGAAACTTTGCGCAAATCAAGTTAAACGATGAAGTCGTCGTGGATTACGTCAGATCGGTATCGATGGCTCTGAAAAAGGTGGGCGCGGATCACTCCTCCCCGGCCGCTCCGATTGAGGCCGTGGTGGCGGCACGTGCCAAGCCGGGTGAAAAACCGGCCGCCGTGCTCGGTCGCAGCGTCTCGGCCGTGGCCGAGGTGATCGATGTCGATCCCGCTGCCAAAACCATGACCCTGCGCGGTCCCAGAGGACATATCGTAGTGCTCGATGTGAAAAACCCGGATCATTTCAAGTTAGTCAAAGAGGGCGATCAGGTGCAGGTGGATTACACGGAGGCGGTCGCTATTTCCGTGCAGCCCAAGGCGTAAAAGCCTGCGCTGTATTTGCTTGAAAGATGGTAGCCTGATTGTATCCGATGGGTATCGACGTGCATCGTCGATACCCATCGCCAAGAGAGCATCGCGCCGTGCGCGACAGCGCACGGTTTTACCCACCTGCGGACCTATTTCGATTAAGGTGCTGTGTTTCGATTAAGCTACTGGGTTTAGATTAGAGTACCGGGCTTCCATTAAAGTACCGCGAATATATCGAGAACAGCGCAAAAATATCGATGGGTTGGGTAAGTGATACATGCAAAATTTTGTAATCATCGCGGCATTTCTCACACTGGGTCTCCTCTGTAAAAAATTATTCTCGCTGCCCGAAAAGGCGCCGATTTATATCAATAATTTTGTCATCAATATCGCGTTGCCGGCCGTAATTTTATTGAAACTGCCGCAGCTGCCGCTGAATAAAACAGTATTGCTGCCCATGCTGGTGCCCTGGCTGGTAGCGCTGCCGCTGGTAGCCGCTACCGTGTGGGTGGCGCGGCTCCGGGGTTGGTCGCGCGATATCATCGGCGCATTAATCCTGCTGGTACTGTATGGCAACAGCTCGTATTTTGGTTTTCCGATGGTGCGGGCATTTTTTGGCGATGCCGGCCTGCCCTACGCCATCATGTTCGACCAGCTCGGCAACTTCGTCATGTTGGCGATTTTTGCGCCATTAATTCTCGCGCGCTTCAATACCAGCGATAAACCGGTTTCCGCGTTGGCGGTGCTGCGGCGCATCTTCGGTTTTCCGCCGTTTCTCGCCCTGCTTGCGGCGCTGCTATTAAATGGTGTCGTCTATCCGCCATTGCTCGCGACTGTGTTGGGTTGGATCGGATTGCTGCTGGCGCCGCTGGCGATGTTTATAGTCGGCCTGCAGCTTTCGTGGCATGTGCCGGATAATTTGCGGCAACCGCTGCTGCTGGTATTGGCGATGCGCCTGCTGGTGTCGCCGCTGCTCGCCTTATTAATGTGCGCGGTGGTCGGTCACCACGATCTGGCGGCGCGCGTGACGGTATTCGAGGCGGGCATGCCGACCATGGTGACCGCCGCGATCATGGCGATGACCGCAAACCTCGCACCGCGGCTCTGCACCGCGGCCGTCGGTTTTGGTCTGGGCTTTTCGCTACTAACGCTGCCATTGTGGTTTGCTCTGACACAGGCTTTGTTTGTATAGCGGAAAGTTTGTATAGCGGAAAAGCCAAAGCGTTGCGTGCCCTCAACTCTGCGCTATTGCACTCGCGTCCATCCACATCGGCTCCCAGATATGGCCGTCGACATCCGCGAAGGCGTGCGAGTACATGAAGCCGTGATCCTGTGCCGCGCGTGGAATAGTGCCGCCAGCTTTGGTTGCTTTAGCGGTGAGTTCATCGACCTGCGCGCGGCTGTCGCACGATATGCACACCAGCACCTCGGTATTTTTGTGGGCGTCGCACAACGGTCTGGGGGTGAAGGTTTTGAAGAACGCTTCGGTCACCAACATAACGAAGATATTCTGTTCGACGATCATGCAGGCGGCAGTTTCATTGGTGAATTGCGGGTTGAAGTCGAAGCCGAGTGCGCGATAGAAGCTCATCGAAGCCTGAAGGTCCTTTACCGGTAGATTTACGAACATTTGCCGCATTGCATTGCTCCTTGGATGATATAACCACTAAAAATGAGTATCGACGCTAACTAGTCGTTCGAGGTTGCGCCAATTCGACAAGGCCGCACGTTTAAAAAGACCGCGCGCTTAAAGCGCGCACGCGAGTTGCGATCCGATCGTCGCGACATGCCGACCCGCCGCCATTTTTTTGTGGCCGTGCTATAACTGTCGCAGCGATAACAACAAATACTCGAGCGCTGCCATGTCCACTGTTCGTTCTCTGAAGTCACTGCTTGCCGTGCCGGTGCTCGCCGCGCTGCTATTGCTCGTGCTCACGATTGTCGCCGTGACGACGAGTTATCGGGCCAGCCGGCGCGTATTGCAGGATCACGTTGTGGCAACGCTCGACACCACGGCGCGCCTGCTCGATGCCTGGCAGAGTCAGTATTCGCAGACCTTGCCGCTCATTACGGAATATTCCGAGTTCAAGCGCCTGAGCGGCGAGTTGATCGCACAGTGGGGAAAAGTTCCTGCTAACGACCAGGCCAACATGCAGGCGTTAGAGAGTTTTTTAGTACCGCTCTATACCAAGCTTGGCTATCAGGATTACGCGATCATATCGTTGGACAAACACTTTCTGGCATCGTCGGTGCGCAATTGGATCGGCATCAAAATCGAACTTCCCGCACTTCGCGAATTGATCGATCAAACGCTGGCCGGCGATGGCCCGAAGATGCGACCGATGATCGCGCGTCTATATGGCGAGTCAAAGACCGGCAAAATACCGATCGGCAGCACTGGTCTGGTGCTTTGTACGCCGCTAAAAAATGAGCGCGCACGCATCGCCGTGTTGTGCCTGCGCATCGACGTCAACGATAGCTTTTATACAGTCCTGCAAACCGGCCGGGCCGGCACTACCGGCGAGGCTTATGTCGTCGATCGCGGCGGCCGGATTTTGTCGCCGAGTCGCTTCACCACGACGCCTTTAATCACTCCGGCCTCAGTGCATTTACCGTACTCGTATCCGAGCTTGTGGGCGCGCGTACCGAATAGCAATCTGCAGCCGGTCGCGGCCAGCGATCCGGACGAGCGTTATCCGTTGACGACGGTTGCGGCGAAAATGTTCAGCGATGGCGATAGCGGTTTCCTGGAGGGCTACGCCGATTATCGCGGCCAGCCGGTAGTGGGCGCCGGGCGCTGGCTCGCCGATATGAACATGGGTTTGATCGTCGAGCAGGATCTCAATGAGGTCTATGCGCCCTATTTCATCGCCAGAAATGTCATCGTCGGCCTCGGTGCGACAGCGATCTTTTTGGTGACGGCACTCACCTGGGTATTTATGCGCAGGCGCCGCGACCTGGCCAAACACAGCGCATTGATTCAGCACCTGATCGCCAATATGCCCGCGCTGATTTTTCTGAAGGATCGGCACGGCCGCTTTCAATTGGTCAATCCCGCGTTCGCGGCAGCGACCGGCGTCTCCGCCGAGGAATGTTTTGGCAGAACCGTGCGCGATGTGTTGTCGCCGAGCTGGGCGGCTTTTTTTGGCAGCGCCGACGACGACGATATTCTGCAGGGCAAAATTATCGATGAAGTCACGACCGAAATGCCGGTTGCACTGCAGACCGAAACGCGCCGCTATTTTCGGATCGTGCGTTTTCCGGTGTATAGCGCCGGCCGCAGCGAGCCGGAGTCGATCGGCACCATCGCCATGAATGTCACCGAGCGCGTCGAATATCGCAGCCGGCTCGAAGCGTTGAACCGCGATCTGGAATTGATCGTCGAACAGCGCACCGAGCAGTTCCTGCACGCGAAACAGGAGGCCGAGGCCGCCACGCAATCGAAAAGCGCCTTTTTGGCAAACATGAGTCACGAAATCCGCACGCCGATGAATGCCATCATCGGCATGTCGTATCTGGCCTTGAACAGCGAATTGTCGGCGCAGGCGCGCAATTACGTCGAAAAAATTCAGCAGTCCAGCGAACATTTACTGCATATCATCAATGCCATTCTCGATTACTCGAAAATAGAAGCCGGCAAGCTGACGATGGAAAAGGCGCCGTTTTCACTGCAGCAGCTGATCGAAAATGTCGTCAGTCTGGTTTGGCAAAAAGCCGACGCAAAAGATCTTGAAGTACTGGTCGAACTCGATCGCGAGCTGCCGCCGGCGGTATTGGGCGATGCGTTGCG
>DATIED010000043.1:0-4363 GCA_035455965.1 Spongiibacteraceae bacterium | reverse complement strand
CTGCGCCGCCGCGCCGTCGGCGAATGGCTGTTCGAAATCCATGCGCAGTAATTGCTGGTGCCGGCTGATGACGCGTAATTTGGTAATGGTGGGTTGGTCGGCCACCTGATGAAAATCACAGCGCACCTGCGCGGCGCTGAGCCGGCTGACGAGTGCACTGGCGGCTTCGTCGGCTCCGGTCAAGCCGAATAGCGAGGCCTGCGCGCCGAGCGCGGCGATATTGAGCGCGACGTTGCCGGCGCCGCCAGGCCGGTCCTCTATCCGATTGACTTGCACCACTGGCACCGGCGCTTCCGGCGAAATGCGCGATGTGCCGCCATGCCAATAGCGATCCAGCATGACATCGCCGATCACCAGCACTTGGGCTTTATCGAAACGAGGTACCGACAAGGTCATAAAGTTTGCAATTCCGCGCGAGGATTATATGGCGGCAAATAATAACATAGTGATTGTGCGCCGCCCTGTGAGTCGGCCGTGGCGATGCGGCGAATTGCGGGCCAGCGCCGGCAGCGCTAAGTTAAGTCGTCGGCAAATAGTACCGCTTTGGATAAGCCCGTATACTAGCGCCTTAATTTTCAGCGAGTTATTGGCTCCAGATGAAATTCGAGCGCGCCCCTTCTCAAAGTCGATTCAGAGTTTACCTGCGCCTATTGGCCTACGTTAAGCCTTACTCGGGTTTGTTCGTGCTCAGTGTGCTCGGCTTTTTGGCATTTGCCGCAACCGAGCCTGCGCAGGCCAAATTATTGGGCACGCTGATCGAAGCCGTGCAGGCGAAAGATTTCGATGCGCGCTTTTATATTCCGCTGCAATTGGTGGGGCTCTATATCGTTCGCGGCGTCGCCTCGTATGTCGGCAACTACTACCTATCGTTGGTTTCGAACAATGTCGTGCACGATCTGCGCACGCACACCTTCAATCACATCATTTATCTGCCGACCAAGTTCTACGACGACAATAATTCGGGGCATATTATTTCGCGGGTTATTTTTAATACGGCACAGGTTACCGGCGCCGCTACCGATGCGTTGAAAACCATCATTCGCGAAGGCCTTACAGTGATAGCCTTGCTCGGCTACATCTTTTTCCTCAATTGGAAAATGTCGCTGGTATTCATCGCAGTGGCGCCGTTTATTGGTTTGTTGGTTACCAAAGTCGGCAATAAGCTGCGCAAGTTGAGCACCAAGCTGCAGGACTCCGCAGCCGAGCTGACGCAGGTTTGCAACGAGGCGATTACCGGGCATCGAGTGGTACGCAGCTTTAGCGGCGAGGACTACGAAGTGCAGCGCTTCAAACAGGCTAGCCGCGACAATATGCGTCGCGCGTTAAAGATGGTAAGCATTGCCGCCTCCAGTACGCCGGTGCAGCAATTGCTGGTCATCGCCGCCATGGGCTTCATTGTGTTCCTGATTTTGCAGCCGACATTTTTGACCGAGATGACAATCTCCAGCTACGTCGTATATCTCACCGCTATCGGCATGGTGCCGAAGCCGCTGCGCCAATTGAGCGAGGTCAATGGCGTCATTCAGAAAGGTATCGCCGCCGCGGAAAGTGTTTTCGAAATTATCGATCTGCCTAAAGAAGTCAACACTGGTCACAAACTGGCCAGCGGCGTGCTCGGCAAGGTAGTCATCGAAAATTTAACATTTCATTATCCGGAGTCGCCCAAGCCGGCTTTAAGCGATATCAATTTAACGATTCAGCCTGGTCAGACAGTTGCGCTGGTTGGTCGATCGGGCAGCGGCAAATCGACGCTGGCTAGCCTGATCGCGCGTTATTATCGTCACGAAGCGGGCAGTATTTTGATCGACGATGTCGATATCGATGATTACGATCTCTATAGTCTGCGCGAAAATATTGCCGTGGTAACGCAATCGGTGACATTGTTCAACGATACCATCACTAATAATATCGCCTACGGTCGACAGCTGAACGAATATAGTCAGTCCGCAGTCGCGGAGGCGGCGCAGAATGCTTATGCCTTAGAGTTTATCGAAGCGTTGCCGGAGGGGTTCGATACCCTGGTAGGCGAAAATGGCGTGAAATTATCGGGTGGCCAAAAGCAGCGCATTGCGATTGCGCGCGCACTATTAAAAAATGCGCCGATCATGATTTTAGATGAAGCGACCTCGGCGTTGGATAATGAGTCGGAGCGCTTTATACAACTGGCGCTGGAGCGCGCGATGCGCGATCGCACAACGATAGTTATCGCGCACCGCTTATCGACGATCGAATCGGCCGATTTAATCGTGGTAATGGACCAAGGCTGTATCGTCGAGCAGGGGACGCACGCTGAACTGTTGCGGTGCGACGGGCCGTACGCAAAATTGCACAGCAATAATTTTGATGTGGATAGCGAATAAAGCAATGACACTGCGCTATTAATGCGTGACTTCTTATAAAAATAGTGCGATTCGGGCGGGCAGCAGCGCAGCCGAGAAAATATTATGAGGATGGTTAAGTGAGCAGTAAGCCTCTGGTGGTCGATCTCGATGGGACTCTATTAAATTCCGATCTGCTTTTAGAGTCGGGCGTGGCTTTTTTGCGCGGCAATCCGCTGCAGTTTTATCGCCCGTTGTTATGGTTGTTGAGCGGTGGCAAAGCCAATCTTAAAGCGCGCATCGCTGCGCTCGCGCCGCTGGATATCGGTCATCTGCCCTTCAATCAATCGGTGCTCGACTGGTTGCATACCGAGAAAGCGCAGGGGCGATCGATTGTATTGGCTACCGCATCGCACCAATCCTACGCCGAACAGGTCGGCGAGCATTTGGGGTTGTTCGATCGAATTTTTGCCAGTACCGGCCAAGTTAATTTGTCGGCGGGCAATAAGCGCGCCGCACTGGTCGACGAATATGGCGAGCACGGTTTCGATTATGCCGGCAATGCAAAAGACGATTTAGAGGTATGGACCGCCGCCGCTGGCGCTATTGTCGTAAATCCGGAGGCGGGCGTGGAGCAGCGTGCGCGCGCGCTCGGTAATGTCATTAAAGTCATCGATACGCGAGTGAGTGCAGGCAAGGCCTGGGTTAAGGCTTTGCGCGTGCATCAGTGGTTAAAAAATTTACTCATCTTTATGCCGTTATTCGCGGCGCATCAATTTACCTCGCTGCCGTTGCTGATCAATGCCGGGCTGGCGTTTTTGCTATTCAGCATTTGCGCATCCAGTGTTTATTTGCTCAATGACCTGCTCGATTTAAGAGAGGACCGGCAGCATACGACGAAGCGCCTGCGGCCATTTGCGGCGGGGACGTTGTCGGTAAAAATTGGATTTATAGTTTTTCCGCTATTGCTGATCGGCGCTTTTGTGGCCAGCGTCTGGTTATTGCCGCCGCTGTTTACGGCAACGCTGGCACTTTACTATTTAGCGACGCTGAGCTATTCATTGTGGATAAAGCGCATTGTGGTTGCCGACGTAGTGATGTTGGCTTCGCTGTATACCATCCGAATTATTGCCGGTGCCATGGCCTGTGGTTTGACGTTGACCTTTTGGTTGTTGGCATTTTCGATGTTCATTTTCTTCAGTTTGGCATTGGTTAAACGCTATGCGGAACTGCATCGCGCAAAAGCCGAAGGGAAAATTGGTAGGGCTTCGGGACGCGGTTATTATCCAACCGATTTGGAAATGATCGCTTCGCTTGGCGCTGCCTCGGGTTATTTGTCGGTCATGGTATTGGCGCTATACATTCAGGAACAGGGTATCGCACATCTATATCGCCACCCGCAATTTATTTGGTTGGCCTGCCCGCTCTTAATGTTTTGGGTCAGTCGCACCTGGATGCTGACGCATCGAGGTCTCATGCACGACGATCCAGTGGTGTTCGCGGTAAAAGATAAAGTGAGTTTATTGACTGGCGGTTTAATGTTTCTGGTATTTTGGATCGCCGCATGAAGGGGAAAGAAATACTACCCTGGGGGAATTATCCCTACTATCCGCAGCGCGCGCATACCGTCGATTGGCGCGATGAGGTCGCGACTCGGCTCGCCCAGGTAGTAGCTCAATCCGGCAGCGCGTTGCCGTTCGGCGCGGGCCGTAGTTATGGGGACAGTTGTCTTGCGGCCAGCGATAATCTGCTGGCGCTGCGTGGCTTAAAGCGCATTGTCGCCGCCGATTGGTCTGGCGGTATATTGCGTGCCGAAGCGGGTACTACGCTGGAAGAGATTTTACAGATTGCAGTACCGCGCGGCTGGTTTTTACCGGTTACGCCAGGCACTAAGTACGCCACACTCGGCGGTGCGGTCGCCAACGATGTGCATGGTAAAAATCATCATCGCCGCGGTACTTTCGGCGCACATGTTTTACGCTTTGGTTTGCTGCGCTCGGATCGCGGTCTGCTCGAATGCTCGGCGCATGAAAACGCTGATTTGT
>DATIED010000042.1:0-9148 GCA_035455965.1 Spongiibacteraceae bacterium | reverse complement strand
CAGTTGCGGCGGCGTTCGATGCCAGCGATGCGAAATCATGTGCCACTATGGTGGCGCAGGCGGTTGCAGCGCTGCAGCGTTTGGATGTGGTCTGCAATGTGGCTGGCCTGCAGAAATGGGATCATTTTAGCGAAATCACCGATGCTACCTGGGATCGAATGATGCGGATAAATCTCAACAGTGTATTTGTTATTTCGCGCGAAGCGATTCCGCATCTGGAAAAAAACAAGGGTAATATCGTCAACGTTTCGTCGGCAGCCGGCATTATCGGCATCGCCTACAACGCGCCGTATTGCGCTGCCAAAGCAGCAGTGATCGGCTTGACCAAATCGATTGCGGTGGAATACGCCGCGCGTGGTGTACGCGTCAATGCGGTTGCACCGGGTGGCGTTAAATCCGGGCAGGCAATGAATCCGATACCTGAGGGTGTCGATATGCAATTAATTCTGCGCTTATTTCCGAAGACAGGCGACATGTGCGAACCGGAAGAGATCGCGGCAGCGATAGCTTACTTGGCATCGGAAGAGGCGCGCTATGTAACCGGAACGGTATTTAATATCGACGGTGGGCAATTGGCCGGGTAAATTGCGTCAGTCGAACTGAAAGCTCCAAATCAATAGCGCGTCATAATCGATAAAAATAATCGCGGCGCGCGAACACTCTTAATATACGTTGCACGGCACACATTATTTATCGACTTGGTTAATAACAGCCGCGCAGATCGAAGCTAAGAGATAATATATTGCAGAGATAATTGGGTTGGGCAGAGACAATCGAACTGGAGAAGTAGTTTGAAGCGGGGAGAGTTAGCTGGGGAATAAAAGCCTCGCGCTTTTCGGCTAGAGGCTTTTTCAAGATTTAGAGCTTAACCGACTTGAACTTCTTCGGCTTGCGGCCCTTTCTTGCCTTGCCCAGCGATATAGCTGACGGACTGGCCTTCAGCTAAAGTTTTGAAGCCCGAGCTTTGGATCGCGCTGAAATGCACGAACAGGTCTGCACCACCGTTGGCTGGAGTGATGAAACCGAAGCCTTTGCTTTCGTTGAACCATTTAACTGTACCGTTTTCGCGATTTGCCATATCTATATACCTAAAAGTAGAAGAAATTACGTCCATGGAGCATCCATGAATGAAACTGAGTTTGCTGGAAATATGCGATTCGGAACAAGAGGCAGAACGGGGGTTCTACTTAGATCACGATGCACAGTGAGCCGGGCAATCAGCAGTGTGCGCACTATATAGCAGATTTGCTAGAAGGCCAACCTCAATAATCATTCTGCGCCGGTGAATGGCAGGCGGTGTTAACGGGTCGGCTGTACGCTGGCTGCAGGGCGTGAAGAGACGGGCCGGCCTATCGTCCGGGCTCATCGCCAATACCGTATTTAAGCACGCTCATCTGGTGCTGTCGGATGTGCGAATTACACTATTTTTTTCGAGGTTTTTGTACCAGGCAAGGGCTCCCAGCGCGGCTGCGCGGCCGCTGGCGAAGCAGGCGGTGAGCAGATAGCCGCCGGTCGGTGCTTCCCAGTCCAGCATTTCGCCGGCGCAAAATACGCTAGGTATATTACGTAACATTAATTGTTCGTCGAGCGCCGAGAAGCAAATGCCGCCGGCACTGCTGATCGCCTCATCCAGCGGACGGGTGCCATGCAGCACCAGTGGTAGCGATTTAATATGCGATGCCAGTGCGACGACATCGGCAAGCTGGTTTGCCCTCCGGACCTCATCCATTTCGGATGCCAGCGTTTCGTATAGCAAGCCGGATTTGGCGCCGGCGATGTTTAATTGTTTGCGTAAGTGATTCGCCAGCGAGTTGCTGCCGCGCGGGCGTGCCAACGCTGCGATAACGTTCTCGAGACTTCGATCGGGCGCGAGGTCGAGTCTTAAGTGGGCGTTGCCTCGCGCCAGGATTTGCTCTCGCAGCGGCGCGGCCAGGCTGTAGATCACTCCGCCTTCGATGCCGCTGGCGGTAATAATGCATTCGCCTTTTTGGCGCAGCGGTTGGCCATCGGTATCGGCGGCGACATTGCCAGCCGTATCGACCACGATCGCACCGATCGATTTCAACGGTTGGCCGGCAAAATGCTCGCGAAAATACTGGGACCAGGCGATATCAAAGCCGCAGTTGGCAGGCTTGAGCGTGTTCATGGCGACGCCGCGTGGCTCCAGCAATTCCTGCCAGTGGCCGTCGGAGCCCAGTTTGGACCAACTGCCGCCGCCCAGCGCCAGTACCACGGCATCAAAGGTCTGGGTCGATTCGCCGTTGGGCGTGGCAAAGCGCAAGCGCTCTGCCGCGCTATCGCACCAGCCCAACCAGCGATGCCGGGTATGAAAAGCCACGCCCTGGCTCCGCAATCGATGCAGCCAGGCGCGCAACAGCGGCGCGGCCTTCATATCGGCTGGAAAGACTCTCCCGGACGAGCCGACGAACGTATCGACCCCCAAGCCATGCACCCAGTGCCGCAATGCGCCGGCATCGAAGTCTCGCAATAAAGCCGCAATCTGTGGCTGACGAGCACCGTAGCGCCGCAGAAACTTTTCCTGCGTTTCGCTGTGGGTGATATTCATGCCGCCGACACCGGCCAGCAAAAACTTGCGTCCGACAGATGGCATGGCGTCGAATAAGTGGACGCGGGCGCCGCCCAGGCTCAGCACTTCGGCCGCCATCAAACCGGCTGGACCGCCGCCAATTACGGCGACGGTGAGGGGTGCAAGGCTGCTGGACATCGCGGTTACTTCGAGGAAGCGGTGGGCGAGTTAGGTTTTTTGCGCCGCAGCGGCGCGAAGCCGTCGCGGGTGGGCGTATGCAGGGAGGATGTTTTGTCGGCGACTTTATCGACGCGCTTTTCTTTAGGCGTGCGCTTTTCTACGGGTGTATTTTTGCTGTCTACGGCTGTACTTTTGCGCGCGCCCTTGCTTTTGTCGACTCTATTTTTCGGCTTCTTGGCGGCGGTTTTATCTGCACTTTTTTTCTTTTTGGTGCCGGCTGCTTTGCCCGATGCCTTTAAGTTTTTTGGCCCCTGGTAGGCGCCTTTAAGCTCCTTGATATGCCGGCGCTCGAAGCGTTGCTTTAAGTACCGCTCGATGCTCGACATCAAATTCCATTCGCTCGGAGCGATCAATGAAATCGCCAGGCCGATGGCGCCGGCGCGACCGGTGCGGCCGATGCGGTGCAGGTAGTCGTCGCCGCTGCGTGGCATATCGAAATTGATAACTAAATCCATACCCTCGATATCGAGGCCGCGCGCCGCGACATCGGTAGCGACCAGCACATTGATATGTCCCTGCCGCAAGCGCTCAAGCGCCGATTTACGGTCTTTTTGATCCTTCTCGCCGTGCAGCACATAGACTTTGACGGCACTGGCCGCTTTTAATACACCGCCGAGGCGATCGGCCTGCAACCGCGTGTTGGTAAAGATAATCGCCTTGTCGTAGGTTTCGTGCGCCAATAACCATTGCACCACGCGCTCTTTGTGTGCCACATCGTCGACCGTAACGATCTCCTGTCGCGTGCCGTCGTTCAGCTCGCTGACTTTATTGAGTTGCAGGCGCTGCGGGTTACGCATCACCTGGGCGATGACTTCCTTGAGCGCGGCACCGCCGGCGGTGGCGGAGAATAATAAGGTTTGGCGGTCGACGCGGCAGGCTTTGGCCAGCAGCAATACATCGCCGCTAAAACCCATATCCAGCATGCGATCGGCTTCGTCGAGGATCAATACTTCGAGATCGCTAAAGTCCAGATGGCCGGCGCGCTCATGCTCCAGCAAGCGCCCCGGCGTACCGATTAAAATATCGGGGTTTTTACGCATCGTGGCGGCTTGATTTTTAAAATCCTCGCCGCCGGTAATCAAGGCCGCCTTGATAAAAGTGAATTGCGCGAAGCGTTCGACCTGCTTCTGCGTTTGCAGCGCTAATTCGCGCGTCGGCAATAAAATCAGCGCGCGGGTGCCGGACCGTGGTTTGTCCTGCTGTAGCAGCCGATGCAGCAGCGGCAACAGGAAGGCCGCTGTTTTGCCGCTGCCTGTCTGCGCGGTGACCAGTAAATCCCGGCCGGCCAGGGCGAGCGGAATAGCAGCCGCCTGCACCGGTGTGGGCTCGATCAGCCCCATCTCCGACAGCGCCTTGGCGAGACGTTCGTGCAGATTGAAGGTATTGAACACAGTGATTTCTCTGGCGGCGGCGAAGGGCGCACAGTTTACCGGTTAAATGAGGACTTGCGCGCAAGTAGATGCGGCGGCAGCTCCAGCGGCTGCATCAGGAGGTTAGTTCGCCCTCCCACTGCGAGACGACGGCGGTGGCGATACTGTTGCCGATCACATTGGTGGCGGAGCGCGCCATATCGAGAAAATGATCGATGCCGAGCAGTAACAGCAGGCCGGCCTCGGGAATATGAAACTGCGATAGCGTCGCCGCAATCACGACCAATGAGGCGCGCGGCACACCGGCCATGCCTTTCGAGGTCAGCATCAATATCAGCAGCATCATGATTTGTTGGCTGGCGGCGAGTTCGATGCCGTAGGCCTGCGCGATAAAAATGACGGCAAACGTGCAATACATCATCGAACCGTCCAGATTGAACGAATAACCCATCGGCAATACGAAGCTGGCGATTTTATTGCTGCAGCCAAAGCGTTCGAGTTGCTCCAGCGTTTTTGGGTAGGCCGCCTCCGAGCTGGCGGTCGAGAAAGCCAGCAGCAGCGGCTCTTGAATCCGCCGCATTAAAATCAGCACGCGGCGGCCCAGAAATAAGCTGCCGATGCCGATCAATACCAGCCATAACGCAAATATGCCGGCATAAAACTCGCCCATAAAAATACCGTAGACACCGATGATGCCGAGCCCCTCTTTGGCTATCGTGCTGGTCAGCGCGCCGAACACCGCGAGTGGTGCAAACAGCATCACATAACCGGTGACCTTCAGCATGATCTGTGCGACGGCATCAAGCACATCGATCAGCGGTTTGCTGTGCTCGCCCAGAGCGGCGGTGGCGCAGCCGAAAAACACCGCGAAGACGACAATCTGCAAAATCTCGTTGCGCGCCATCGCGTCGACGATACTGGTCGGCACGGTGTGCGCAATAAAGCCCTGCAGGCTCATCGCTTCGACGGCGATGTCGGTGCTGCCGGTCGACAGAGTCAATTGCATGGCTTTGCCAGGCTCGAGCAAATTCACAAAAATGAGGCCAAGACTGAGCGATAACAGCGATGCCATAAAAAACCAGCCGAGTGCTTTAATGCCGACGCGGCCGACCGTTTGAATATTGCCCATCCTCGCAATGCCGGTCACCAGCGTTGCAAACACCAGCGGCGCAATGATCATTTTAATCAGCCGTAAAAAAATACTCGGTAATAATGCGCTGTAGGTTGAAAAACCGATGTTGCCGCCGGGTGCAAAACGAAAACAGATATAGCCTGCCGCGATGCCCAGCACCATACCGAGCAGAATGAATTGCGTGAGACGTTTAGCTTGCATGCCGATTATTCTTTTTGTGAAAGATGAAAGGAGCGCGAAGTGAGGCGCAGAGAGAATTATAGAGAGCACCGCAGAGAATCGCTCGAACAATGGCGCGCCAGGATAAATAAATAGCGCTGCGCTCCCAGTTATTCATTACGCAATCCCGGCGCGAGGATCGATGAGCAGGGAGACTTGTGTTCATGGCCACTTCCATCGCTATGTGAGCGGCCAATCATAAGCGATAACAGTTTATAAGCGGTAACTGTGCGTCGCGGCCCGCTTCACTGCGGTGCCGTATTTGCAAATGGTGGAACTTATTTTCAGCAGCCACCCAAAAATTGTCTTGTGCGCTTATGCTGCGTTGAGAAGCTGTCTCTGGTGCTCATTTACTGCGGGTAAACTGCGCGCATCGACGGCTCCGTTCCTTGTGAAAATCATAGTCGGCGAGCGCAACGCTCAATTCAGTAGCGTCGCGACCTGCGCAACCCTTTCGCCATGGCGCGTTTCTTCGCTGCCATTCTGGCGATAAATTTTTGCGATTTCCTCGTTGGCTTCGGCCGCGGCCCAGGTTTGATATTGCAGGTCGCCGTCCTGTTCGCCCTGCGCGATCATCGCGAGCAATTCGCTGCTGATCATGCCGTCGAGCTGCATGGGTTGAATATAGGGATTACCCTCGGCGTCCGGCAGCGTATAAGGTTCGCCGCCCATTAATGTTATGGCTTTCAATACGCGATGGGCATGGCCGCGCTCTTCCTGGCCGTTGCGAGTTAACAATGCTTTGGCCTCGGGATTATCGACTGCAGCCGCAGCGGCAAAATAAAAAGCTTCGCCGGCGGTTTCCAGCAGCGCCAATATTTTCAAATCGTCGATCGACAATTTGTCGCGGGTGGCCAACAGAGCAAAAGCTTCCATTTGATTGTCCGGATAACCGGCGGGGATAGCTGACATGTGAAGTTTCTCCTTGGGCAAAGTAGGGGGCTAGTGCGCTAGTGTACGCGCGCGTCGCTGTTTTGGATGACGGCACCGCTGCCTTGGTCGAATAGCCGCCACCCTGCATGGATGTCGGTGTTGTTTCAGCGGGGCGATCGAGTCAAACGCCGGTCGGTCGCAGCCGTGTCGATAACGCGCTCGCGTTGGAATGTTGTATCCTGACGCCATAAATTTTGATTCTCTATGCGCAGCCATGGTCGCGAACCTAAGGATACCCGTTAATACTCCATGAAAACTCCAAAAAATATCGAACCCTTAATTCGCGATGGCCTGGTCGACGAAGTTATTCGTTCGCTGAAAAGCGGTAAAGAAGCCGCGGTGTATGTTGTTTCCTCGGGCGGCGAAATTCGTTGTGCGAAGGTTTATAAAGAGGCGGATAAGCGCAATTTCCGCCAGCAGGCGCAGTATCAGGAGGGGCGCAAAGTGCGCAGTTCGCGCCGCGCGCGGGCGATGGAGAAAGGCTCCAGTTATGGCCGCAAAGAACAGGAGAGCGCCTGGCAGAACGCCGAAGTTGAGGCGCTGTACCGGCTCGCCGCCGCCGGCGTGAGAGTGCCGAAGCCGCATGGCTTTTACGACGGCGTGTTATTGATGGAACTGGTCACCGATGCGGATGGCAGCGCCGCGCCGCGTCTGAACGATGTCGAATTAAGCGCCGAGCAAGCGCGCGACTACCACCGATTTATGATCGCGCAGATCGTGCTTATGCTATGTGCGGGCATCGTGCACGGCGATTTATCCGAGTTCAACGTGCTGCTGAGCGCCGACGGGCCGGTGGTTATCGATCTGCCGCAGGCGGTCGATGCGGCGGGCAACAATAATGCGAGCCGGATGCTGGAGCGCGATGTCGATAATATGGCGGCTTATTTTGGGCGCTTTGCGCCGGAGCTGCTGGAGACTGAGTATGGTAAAGAAATCTGGAAGCTGTACGAGAAGGGCGATTTGCAGCCGGATGTGCAACTGACTGGTCGCTTTGAGCACGATACGCGTGCCGCCGATGTGGGCGGCGTACTGCGCGAAATCGACGCCGCGCGCATGGAGGACGAGCGGCGCCGTCGCGCTGCCGCAGAATCGCTCGAAGAATAACCTTAAACGGCTTTCCCCAAACAGCGCTGATACGCCGCTACGGCGCTGGCCAAGCCCATTTTAATTGCATCGACGGTGAAGGCGTGACCGATCGAAACTTCCAGTAATTGCGGCAAGGTGGCAAAACGCGGCAAGTTGATCAGATTCAAATCGTGTCCGGCGTTCAGCCCGAGACCGATCTCCTCAGCTTTCTCCGCCGCCCGATAGAAGGATTGAAAAACTTCTTCCAGATTGTCTCCGGTTGCGAAGGCGTGCGCGTAAGGGCCGGTGTAAAGCTCGATGCGTTCGACCCCGAGCTGGCGCGCCAATTCGATCTGCGCCACATCCGCGTCCATAAACAGGCTGACGCGTACTCCCCATTGCTGCAGTTGTTCGATAATCGGTGCCAGGCGATCGGCGCTGCGCGTTAAATCGAAGCCGTGATCGGAGGTCAGTTGCTCATCGCTGTCCGGCACCAGCGTACATTGCGCGGGCTTTAATTCGCCGACTATCGCCATGAAGCCGGGATAGTCACCGACGCCGCGTCGATTGCTGCGTTGCGCGCCGGCAAAAGGGTTGCCTTCGATGTTGAACTCCACCGTCAGCATGCCGGCCAGATCGACGCAGTCGCTGGCGCGAATATGGCGTTGATCGGGGCGTGGGTGCACCGTGATGCCATCGGCACCGGCGTCGATACACAGTTGCGCATGCTCGATCACGCTGGGATATTCGGTGTCGCGCGAATTGCGGATCAGCGCAATTTTATTGAGGTTGATGCTGAGCGCGGCGGCGCCCTCCGCGGTTTTCCTGGCGAGTTTAGTTTGCATAGCTACGACCATTCGGATCTCTTTTTAGGCCAGAAACGGCGCACGCCCACTGCCAGCAGCATGCCGGCGATAACGGCCAGGGCACCTTCGCGAAATTTTGTCTGATCGCCTTCGGCGCGCAACAATTGGCGCTCCGTATCGAGCGTTGCGAGCTGCTGCTGCAGCGTCGCATTGTCGGTTTTCAGGCGCGTGTTCTCCGCGCTCAGCTGCGCGGCCTCGGTCGGCGTTTTTTGACTGCTGTCGAGTTCCGTCTGCAGCCGGGTATTTTCGCTGCGTAAATCGACCACCTGCTGCGCCGCGGCGCGCACATCCGGCGGTAGGTCGGCCAGCTGGGCTTTGAGCTTGCGCAACTGATCGAGCTCGGCGTTGGCTTTTTCCAGTTGCGCGCGCGCCGCCGGCTCGGTGCTCAGATAGCGCGTCGCGATCCAGCCTTCGGAGCCTTCCGCAGTGCGCACGCGCGAATACTCTTTGGCGGCGTCGCTTTCCAGCACCGTCACCGCCGTGCCGCTGACCAGGCCGTTATGCACGATTCTGCTGTCGGGCGTCGCAGTGGCGTGCAACGGCACGGACATCCAGTCGCGCACATAGCGCGTCGGTTCGTCGGCATTACTACTGGTAATGGTGACCAAGCTTGAAAACAGGCTTGCAGTCAGAAGGCTTAAAAATGCAGCGGATCGGTACATGGCTTCAGCTAGTTCCTTAGCGGTCGTAATTAACTTACTAAATCTAATGAAGAAGTTGCTGATGTCAATCGTTATCTGATGATCTGTAACGAGGCCCGATTCGAGTGTGATAGCGTTGGCGAAAAAATTCAAAC
>DATIED010000041.1:0-10870 GCA_035455965.1 Spongiibacteraceae bacterium | reverse complement strand
CAGGCTGTGACCAACCCGAAAAATACCCTGTATGCAGTCAAGCGTCTGATTGGTCGCCGCTTCAGCGACGATGTCGTGCAGAAAGACATCGACATGGTGCCATACACAATCGTTAAAGCCGACAACAACGACGCCTGGGTCGAAGTCAATGACAAGAAAATGGCCCCGCCGCAAATCTCGGCCGAAGTGCTGAAGAAAATGAAAAAGACTGCCGAGGATTATCTCGGCGAAGAAATCAAAGAAGCGGTTATCACCGTGCCGGCGTATTTCAACGATTCGCAGCGCCAGGCCACCAAAGACGCCGGTCGTATCGCCGGTCTCGACGTTAAACGCATCATCAACGAGCCGACCGCGGCGGCATTGGCCTACGGCATCGATAAAGACAGCGGCGACCGCACCATCGCGGTCTACGACCTGGGCGGCGGTACTTTCGATATTTCGATCATCGAAATCGCCGATGTCGACGGCGAAAAACAATTCGAAGTGCTCTCCACCAACGGCGATACCTTTCTCGGCGGTGAAGACTTCGACATGGTACTGATCAATTACCTGGCGGACGAATTCAAGAAAGACAACGGCATCGATTTGAAAGGCGATCCACTGGCGATGCAACGTCTGAAAGAATCTGCGGAAAAAGCCAAGATCGAATTGTCATCGAGCCAGCAGACCGAAGTGAATCTGCCGTACATCACCGCCGATGCCACCGGTCCGAAGCACATGGTGGTCAAGTTGACGCGCGCCAAGCTCGAAGCATTGGTAGAAGCGTTGGTCGACCGCACCATCGATCCGCTCAAACTGGCGCTGAAAGATGCCGGTAAAAGCGCGCAGGAAATCGACGAAGTCATTCTTGTCGGCGGCCAGACCCGCATGCCGATGGTGCAGAAAAAAGTGGCCGATTTCTTCGGCAAAGAGCCGCGTAAAGATGTCAACCCGGATGAAGCCGTCGCTGTCGGCGCCGCTATTCAGGGCGCGGTATTGAGTGGTCATGTCACCGATGTATTGCTGCTGGACGTCACCCCGTTGACACTCGGCATCGAAACCATGGGCGGTGTTGCCACTGCGCTGATCGAGAAAAACACGACGATTCCGACCAAGAAGTCGCAGGTATTTTCGACCGCCGAAGATAGCCAGACCGCGGTTACCATTCACGTGGTGCAAGGCGAGCGCAAACGCGCCGCCGACAATAAATCGCTCGGCCGCTTCGACTTGACCGATATTCCGCCAGCACCGCGCGGCAGTCCGCAGATCGAAGTGTCGTTCGACATCGATGCGAACGGTATTTTGAACGTCTCCGCGAAGGACAAAGCGAGCGGCAAGCAGCAATCGATTCGGATCACTGCGTCGAGCGGTTTGAGCGAAGACGAAATCAAGAAAATGGTGCGCGACGCCGAAGCCAACGCCGAGTCGGACAAAAAGTTCGCCGAGCTGGCGCAGGCGCGCAACACCGCCGAAGGCCTGGTACACGCGACGCAAAAAACCTTGCAGGAAGCCGGCGACAAAGTCAGCGCCGATGAAAAAGCGACGATCGAAGCCGCTATCAAAGAAGTGGAAGAAGTCGTTAAAGGCGAAGACAAAGCCGCCATCGACGCTGCGACGCAAAAATTGACTGAAGTCTCCAGCGGCATGGCGCAAAAGATGTACGCCGAGGCGCAAGGCAAAGGCCAGGCGGATAATGCCGACAATGCCGGTGGCGGCTCTTCTCACAAGGATGATGCGGTCGATGCCGAGTTCGAGGAAGTTAAAGAGGATAAATAATGCGCAGCTAGCAATAACTTGCGCGTTATAATTCGCGAGGTCAGTATGGCAACCCCATGCTGGCCTTGTCATTTATAGTACGAATATTTTTTGTAAGAGTATCTTCCCGCCCTGCCGGGAAGTCGATGCATGCAAGTGCTGAATCCTTAGTTTGTGCCGAAAGAAAACTCATGTCGAAACGCGATTATTACGAAATCCTGGGCGTGGCGCGCGATGCCGCAGATGCCGATATCAAAAAGGCGTATCGCCGGGTGGCGATGAAATATCATCCGGATCGAAACCCCGGCGACAAAGAGTCCGAGGATCGTTTCAAAGAAGCGAATACCGCTTATGAGGTTTTATCCGACTCACAGAAGCGCTCGGCCTACGATCAATTCGGCCACGCTGCGGTGGACGGCAGCGCAGGCGGCGGCTTCGGTGGTGGTGGTGGCGGCGGCGCTAATTTCTCCGATATTTTTGGCGATGTCTTTGGCGATATTTTTGGCGGCGGTGGCGGCCGTGGACGCGGCGGCCCGCAACGCGGTTCCGATTTGCGCTATACGCTCGACATCAGTCTGGAGGAAGCGGTTAAAGGCACCACGGCAAAAATTCGCATCCCCACGTTAGTACATTGCGATGAGTGCAACGGCTCCGGCGCGAAAAAAGGCAGCTCGCCGATCACCTGCACGACCTGTAGCGGCGTCGGCCAGATTCGCATGCAGCAAGGCTTTTTCTCGGTGCAGCAAACCTGCCCGAATTGCCGCGGCAAAGGCAAGATGATCGCCGACCCCTGCGGTAAATGCCACGGCCGCGGCGTCGTCGAAGAGACTAAAACGCTATCCGTTAAAGTACCTCCCGGTGTCGACACCGGCGATCGTATTCGCTTGGCCGGCGAAGGCGAGGCCGGCGCCGATGGTGGACCGGTTGGCGATCTGTACGTGCAAATCTCCGTGCGCGAACATCCGATTTTCGAGCGCGACGGTAAACATTTATATTGCGAAGTGCCGATCAGTTTCGCCGATGCGGCATTGGGCGGCGAGTTGGAAGTACCGACCCTCGAGGGCCGCGTGAAATTAAAAATTCCGCCCGAGACACAGACCGGTAAATTATTTCGTTTGCGCGGCAAGGGTGTGGCACCGGTGCGCGGCGGTGGACCGGGCGATTTGATGTGTCGGGTCGTGGTCGAAACGCCGGTCAACCTGGGCAAACGGCAGAAGGAGTTGCTGCGCGAATTGCAGCAATCGCTGGAGGTCGAGGGCTCTCAGCAATCGCCGCGCAAGGGGTCATGGTTTGAGGGCATGAAGAGTTTTTTTGGCGATCCGAGTTGATCGGTTAGATATGCGCCTGCGGCGGGCTGATACATGTTTCGCCTGTTGGCGAGTTACTTTTTCTTGTCTCGCCAAGAAAAAGTAACCAAAAAGAACGCGACCCTCGCCGGGAGCGCCTCCGTGCAGCGGGTCATCGCTTCGCGCTGACGTCTCGGCTTTGCAGAAAGTAGCACTTTCTGCAAACCCGACCGCCACAACAGAGGCAAGGCACAGTCGCTAAGCGACTACATGGAAGATAAAAAGAAAGGTAAATCTTCTGCGGCTGTCTTTAATTCGACACCGACTGTAGGGTGGATTATTAATCTACCTTCACGCAATTCAATGAGTTGCCGAATAGTGGGGCGAATGACTCACGCTACAACATTTATCTTTTACTATTGCAGGTTTTTCTCTTTGGCAAATCACTTTGCTCGGCGTAAATGCCACACGCTTCGGCGTCAGGCTTGCAGCAGAGTATCTGCCGCAGTTAATTGCGGCGGATACTCCATTTTTTACCGATTAAATAGTACAGACGGTGTTACTGGTAGAGTCGCCCGGTTCTTGTTCGATGAGGCAGAAGGAATCGAATGTCGCTCGTATATTTGCTCCTCCCAAAACTTGGGAGCCGAAGTAGAGTCCAGTGAGACGCCAATGGCCAATATTTCCGTCGATCATTTCTCCGCTACCGTCAAACCGTACAAAGTTCGACTGCAATACTTGCTTTAGCCGCGGCAGCATATCGGTCGCATATTGCACGCGCTGCCCGACAGTAGCGATGTCCTGCAGGCTGCTATTTACACGACTGATATCGTCATCGACGCAAAATAAGTGGGCTGTCGCGGGGTCGCCATTATTTGGACACCACGTCATATTAGGCAAACCGGAACGGCCGACCGTACGCAGTTGGACTTGATAAAACAACGTCTGCCCGGTCGTTGAACTTAATACAAACGCCACGAAGTCGCGCCCATAATTATAATTAAGCGGGGCGGCACAGCGTTGCTGTATAGCCTCGAAATTGACTGTTACGCCTAACCGAAAACCCAGATTAGCCAATTGATCGAGCGGTTTCGAGGGGGCGCTTCCTTGCGGAGCCGTTGGATAATCGATGCCAACCGGCTGTAATAAGAGATCATATTCAGTTCCGCATGGCAGCGCCGCCCCGGTTCCATTTTGAGCAATCGTGTACGACTGACCATTAGCGCCGCTAACATTGTACTGTACAGCGCCATACGCGTTTGCAATAGACCAGCTGTTGCCTGGCGCGACAGCTTGGCTGCCATTCAGATCGACTGGAATTCCCCATTGCGCAATCACCCATTTCGGAGTTTGGGTGTAATCTCCGACCGGCTTATTGAGCGGAAAATACCAGGGTTTACTTGGGTCTGGAGCTACGGAAGGGAAAATATAGGCGGAGGAGCCTGGCTGACGGGAAAGCTCTCTACAACCGGCACTACCCAAAATACTAAGACCAACAAGAACTGATACGCTTAATGACTTTTTTATGTCTGACATAAAAACACTCCGTGTTTATTTATGAAGTTTATTTAAAGTATTTAATCTTCGATCTTGAACACCCGACTGCCGCACTTGCTATTATTTTAATAAGCTACTCGGCAGCTTGCTCGAGCCTAGCAATCTCTCCTTTTAGCTGTCAAGTCAGAGTAGAACATCAACCTGTAATGCAAACCTCGTCGCTAGTGCAGGTTTTTCTTTATCAAATTTAAATAAAATTTCCAGAATCGTAAGGTAAACGGTAATTGGAAAGTAAAACCAGAAAATATTTTTACTAACCAGCTTGCGATTTGAGGAAGCCGAATGGTGGATCGAATGATCCACCCTACGAGCTTTTACAACTCCGGAAATATGGTACCGGTGACACATCAATGAAGCGAGTGTATGACTTCGAACCAACTGCCCTCAGAGCGCGACGAGCAAATTAATAGCCGACGGCAACGGCTTGCAGCATAATTTGCAAATGAGCCCATTACATCAGATAGTTTTCATGAGGCTCGTATGGCGCCCTTCATTTAGGAGTACACACGACTAACAGCACAGTGCTTTGCCCCCAATCGCGGCAGTCGAATTGCCGAAAGTGCTACTTTCGACAAATTCGCTAGCGAATTTGAGCGCCCTCCAGGGCAACCCGAAGGGAGAGGCACATTAATGTGCCGAATAACAATTCGAGAAGTCGAAAACCAGGTAGTTTTCGACCTGCTGTAATGGGGCGCCTCCCGGCGAGGGTCGCCTTGATGTGCATGGATGCACGAATGCCGCGGGCGAATGGATTCGCAAGAGCGACCTTTGGCTTACTTTTCTTGGCGAGCAAGAAAAAGTGGCTCGTCAGCAGGCGAAACATGCGCCCTCACGCCGCTGGCGTCACAAACAATCAATTGAGGAATAGAACTGGCGCAGGGGAGGCAGGTAACACAGGTGCCTCTTGTCGGCTAAACTCATTCCCCACACAATGCACCTGTACCAACACTCGGAATAACGGATCGCCCCGTGGACAGCACCAGCAAAGATTACGTCAAATGGTTCCGCAATTCGGCGCCGTACATCAATACGCATCGGGGTAAAACCTTTGTGCTGATGTTCAGCGGCGATGCGGTCGAACATGCGAATTTTGCCAATATCATTCACGATATCGCGCTGCTCAACAGCCTTGGCGTGAAATTGATCCTGGTGCACGGCGCACGTCCGCAGATCGAGAGCCGCTGCCAGTTGCGCGGCATCACGCCGCACTTCCATAAGGATTTGCGCGTCACCGATGCCGCGACACTCGAGTGCGTAAAGGACGCGGCCGGCAATCTGCGGGCGCAGATCGAGGCATTATTGACCACCGGACTCGCCAACTCGCCGATGTACGGCGCGCAGATTCGCGTCTGCTCGGGGAATTTCGTGATCGCCAAGCCGATGGGCATTCACGACGGCGTGGATTTCTGCAATACCGGCGAGGTGCGACGCGTCGATAGCGAGGCGATCAATCGCCTGCTGCAGGCCGGCGCCATCGTGCTGCTGTCGCCGATCGGTTACTCGCCGACCGGCGAGGTATTCAATCTCTCGTTCGAGGATGTCGCGACGCAGACCGCGGTGGCGTTGAAGGCCGATAAAATTATCGCCTTTACCGAGTCCAGCGGCCTGCTCAAAGACAACGAGCTGATTCGCTTCGCCGAGCTGCGCGAAGTGCGGCTATTAATGAGCCACTGTCGCGACCAACAAATGCTCGGCGTGTTGCAGGCGCTGGTGCAAAGTTGCGAGCACGGCGTCAAACGCACCCACTTGATCAGCTATAGCGAAGACGGCGCATTACTGCAGGAGCTATTTACCCGCGACGGCGCCGGCACGCTGATCACCGAGGATCAGTACGAGCAGATCCGCACCGCGCAGATCAACGATATCGGCGGTATTCTGGCCATCATCGAGCCGCTGGAGTCCGAGGGTAAGCTGGTGAAGCGCTCGCGCGAATTGCTGGAGACCGAAATCAACCAGTTCACTGTCATCGATCGCGACGGCATGGTGATCGCGTGCGCCGCGCTTTGTCCTTATCCAGAGCAGGGTAGCGGCGAGATTGCCTGCGTCGCCACGCACGCCGATTATCGCGGAGCGGATCGCGGCGAGCGCTTGCTGGCGGCGCTCGAAACTAAAGCGGCCGGTCTCGGTCTATCGAAGGTATTCATTCTCACCACGCGCACCGCGCACTGGTTTCAGGAGCAAGGCTTTGTGCCGGCCAGCCTGGAGGAATTGCCACCGCAAAAGCAGGCGCTGTATAACTACCAGCGCAACTCCAAAGTTTTCGTCAAAGAGCTTTAGTCGTTTGCCGGCTACAATCAGCGCAAGGCACGCGCTGGCCGCCGGCGCAAACCATCGACCGGATCATCCACCACCGCAGGAGTTCAGAAAATGAGCAAAGGCATGGATAAGAAGAAAGAAGTGAAAAAGAAATCCGACAAAACCATGAAGGAGAAACGCGCCGAGAAAAAAACCAAACAAGCAGCCCGCAATTCGCCGAATGCTTAATCATCCCTTAGTTATCGGTTACCGATAGAAACCTTCGAGAGAAATCGGCTGTGTGTCAATTACTGGGGATGAATTGCAATACGCCGACCGATATTTGTTTTTCCTTCGAGGGCTTTCGCAGCCGCGGCGGCCTGACCGATGTCCATCGCGACGGCTGGGGCATCGCCTTTTTTGAAGGGCCGGGCTGTCGCGTTTTTCTCGATGCGCAGCCGTCGATCGATTCGAAGGTCGCGGAGCTGGTGCGGCGCTATCCGATCCATTCGATGAATGTGATCGCACATATCCGCAAGGCTACGCAGGGCGTGGTCGCGCTGGAAAACACTCATCCGTTTATGCGCGAACTATGGGGCCGCTACTGGATTTTTGCGCACAACGGCAATCTGTTGGATTTCACCCCATCGCTCGACGGCAGCTTCATGCCGGTCGGCAATACCGATAGCGAGCGCGCCTTCTGTTTCATATTGCAGACCTTGCGCAGCCGCTTTGCCGGGCGCGCGCCGACGCAGGATGAACTATTCGCGGCGATGAGCGAATTGACGGCAACCATTGCCGCGCACGGCGAATTTAACTTCCTATTGTCGAACGGCGATTTTCTATTCGCGCATTGCGCCACCAAACTGTCGTATATCATTCGCCAGGCACCGTTCTCTGTCGCACATTTGAAAGATCAGGATGTCAGTATCGATTTCAGCGAAGTCACCGGCAGCAACGATCGCGTCGCGGTGATCGCAACCGCACCCCTGACCGACAATGAAAATTGGACCGCGCTGCAGCCCGGCACGCTGGCCTTATTTGTCCATGGCGCGCTGGCGCGTTCGAGTTACGCCGGCAACCAGCCTTAGTTTTTACCCGCTCAACCGCAAGGCGCGATGCCGCGCCGTCATCCACAACTGCTAAGGAGTATTTATATGGCACTCTCTATGTACCAGGCGTCCATACCGACCTTCATTCACGCACTGAACAATTTAATCGCGATTCTGGAAAAAGGTTTGGCCCACGCCGAAGCGAAAAAAATCGATCCGAGCGTGTTTCTAAACAGTCGCTTGTTTCCCGACATGTTGCCGCTGACCCGCCAAATTCACATCGCTACCGACGGCGTGAAGGGCTGCGCCGCGCGGCTGGCCGGTCAAACGCCGCCGGTGTTTGAAGACAACGAAACCACGTTTGCGGAGCTGATCGCACGCCTGCGCAAAACTATCGATTATTTGAATACCTTTAACGCCGCGCAAATCGACGGCACGGAAGAAAAAGAAATTACGCTGAAGATCGGCGTGCACGAAATGAAATTCCTCGGCCAGCCTTACCTCCTGAATTTTGTCGTACCGAATTTTTATTTTCACGTCGCTACCGCGTACAACATTCTGCGCCACAACGGTGTCGAAATCGGCAAGCAGGACTATCTAGGAAAGATTCAATAGCTCGGAAAAATTCAGTAGCCGGTAAATTCAATAATTGGGAAATACCGCGCACATAGAACCAGATCCCTCTCCGGCGAGGGATCTGGCATGCTGAATCAACGTCGCGCTTCGTAGACTAAATTAAACGGCGTTTCGGTGGCACGCCGGAACTGCGCAAAACCGCCGCGCGTCACCACGTCGCGCATACGCGCCTCGCCGGCCTGCGCACCGAGACACAAGCCAACCTCCTGCGAACGCGACGCCGGCGTGCAAATCAACGTCGATGCCGAATAAAAAATGCGGCCGACCGGATTCAAGTTGTCCTTGAGCGCGTCGTTGGCGAACGGCTCGACAATCATCCAACTGCCATCCGTCGTCAGCGATGCGCGCACATGCTCGGCTGCGCCGACCGGATCGCCCATATCGTGCAGACAATCGAACACCGTCACCAAATCGTAATCGTGACCCGGGTAATTTTTTGCCGCCGCCACCTCGAACACGACTCGGTCGGCCACCCCGGCGGCGGCCGCGGCCTGACGCGCATGCTCGATCGACGGGCCGTGATAATCGAAACCGAAGAACCGCGACTGCGGAAATGCCTTGGCCATCAACACCGTCGAGGCGCCGTGACCGCAGCCGACATCGGCAACCCGGGCACCACGCTCCAGCTTCTGTTTGACGCCATCGAGCGCCGGAATCCATTCGTCGATTAAATGCGCCGCATAACCAGCGCGAAAAAATTTCTCGGTGCCGCAAAATAAGCCGGGGTCGTGCTCGTGCCAACCGACTCCGGCGCTGCTGCGAAACGCATCGATAATTTTCGGCACCGCTTTCAACGCTGCCGTCGCCAGCAAAAAGGCGCCGGGAATATACGCCGGACTATTTTCGTCGGCCAACGCAAACGCCTGCTCGTCGTCGAGATAAAAGCGGTCGGCCACGGCGTCGTAGCAGACATAACCGCTCGCCGCCTGCGAACTCAACCACTCGCGCACATAGCGCCTATCGGTATTGGTCGCGTCGGCGAGCGCATCGGCGCTCAGCGGGCCTTTGGCCAACGCCTTGTACAGCCCCAACTCTTCGCCGATCACCACCGTACCTGCATGTATCGTGGCGCCGATATCGGCGACGAACCGGTTCATAAACGCATCGAGTTTGTTTGTATCGAGTGCCATAGCTACCCCCTTACCGATAAGGAGCCCTACAGCCTGAAGGGCAGAGAAGAAACCAGGCGTCGGCCGCTAGTTTTGGTCGGCGCACCGTCGCTATACAACGCAGCAATACCTATTGGTCGAGCGCGCTCGTTAGCAAAATCCGCCGTCGGCACCCGACTAATGGATTTTATGCTCTATGCTTGAACACAAAACACTGGCAAACAACGCTAACGGAATCCATTGGTAAGCACGACTGGCCGTAAGGCCATTGGCGGCGGTACTGGATGGCGGGCGTTATCGGCGAACGCTAGCGGCAACACGGATATCAAGCATGAGCGAACCCTTATTTCATGTGATCGCGGAGGGGCACCCGGCAGCGGGATTCGATGCCACTGCGGTCGCGCAACAACTGGCGGACCGACTGAAGCTCGCGCCCGCGCAGGCGCAACGCCTCGTTGCCGGTCAACCGATCGTCGCCAAGCGGGCGGTGTCGCGCGCCGTCGCCGAACAATATTGCGCGCGGTTAAGCGCGCTAGGTTTAGCGATGCGGATCGAAGCGGATATTGAGACCGGTACTGCGGCTGGCAGCACCACCTCGCCCGACGCTGCAGGGACCGCCTCCACTACTCCGTCGGCTGCGGCCGCGTCGACCCTCGCCGATTGGCCTGCGTTGAGCGATTTTTTTGCCGGCATCGTTATACCGGCACAGTGTACTCATCATAGCGCGCGTTATTTACGACGCATTGTTGCCGCGAGCACGCAAACACTATGGATCGCACTGGCCTATAGCGGTATCGCGCTGACTGCCGTCGCCATTTTTGCATTTTACTGCTGGCGCTTCGGCTATCTGTTAAGTGCTCCTCCCCTGTTATTCAGCATTCCGGTTTTTATGGTTCCCTGGCTGTTGTTGCTATTGGGAGCGATTATTTTGCTGCGCCCTTTTTATCCGCAACCGCATGTACCGTCTGCCGCATTGGCATTGCACCCGCATGCGCAACCGCAACTCTTTCACTGGTTGGCGCAACTCTGCGAGCGACTCGAAGTACCGATGCCGGAAGAGGTGGCAATAGGCGCGCAAGTCGTCGACCAGGTAACGCCCTTTCACGGTGCCCAAGCGTTTTGGCAAGGCCACTACCGTTTGACGTTAAGCCTACCGGCACTCGATATCAATACGCTCTGTATCAGCACCGCGATGCTGGCCGCCACGCTAGGCACGCAAGCGAAAACCACCACGCTGCGCAGCCGTCGTCTATTGGATAAC
>DATIED010000040.1:0-4629 GCA_035455965.1 Spongiibacteraceae bacterium | reverse complement strand
TTCTGCGTCAATTGCAGCGACTTCTGATAATCGACCACGGTGCGATCGAGTAACTCCTGCTGCGCATCGACAATGCGTAACTGAAAATAGTTTTGCGCCAGTTGCGCCTGCGCACTCAACCGCGCGGCAGCCAAATCGGCGGCGCTGGCCTGTCTGCTGGCAGTATTCGACTCGGCATCGCGGCGCACGCGACCCCATACGTCCAGCTCCCAGTTGGCATCGAGCGTCGCCGAATAATTATCGCCGACGCCGCGCGTGTTCAACGTATTGCCGACGGTATTCGACGTCGCCACCCCGCTGCGTTCCTTCGAGGCATTAGCCGATAAGGTGGGAAAAAAACCGGCATTCGCGGCGCGCGCGGTAGCGCGCGCCTGTCGGTAACGCGCCTCGGCGGCGGCGATATCCTGATTCGCCACATTCAATTGCTGCTGCAGCGCGTCGAGTTCGCTATCGCCATAAATCTCCCACCAATTGCCGCGCTCGGCATGATCCTGCGGCGCCGCAACTTTCCAGGCACTGTCCTGCGCTACCGTCTCTTTATATTGCGCGGGCACGGCAACATCCGGCTTGCGATAATCGGGACCGACCGCGCAGCCGGCGACGAGCGCTGCATTGATCGCGACGCTCAATGCGATTAATTTGAATTTGCTGTGCATACAAACCTCTTTAAAAATTAACGCCTTCGTCTCTCAGACACGTGCGAACTATTCCACCGGCAACCTCTCTGCAGGTCGGACTTCAGTCCGACAAGGTACTACGTAGCGGTTGCTGTGTCGGACTGAAGTCCGACCTGCAACTAACTACTTGCCTCCCCTGCGAAGTAGGGGAGGCAAGTCACGCTTTCGCGGGTCGTCGCCAATAACTGAGCCAGCGTCGCTGCCATTTCAAACGAAAACGATCGAGATACAAATACACGACTGGCGTGGTGTACAGCGTGAGCAATTGACTGACCAGCAAGCCGCCGACGATCGAGATACCGAGCGGGCGCCGCAGCTCGGCACCATCGCCGCTGCCCAATGCCAGCGGCAACGCACCCAGCATCGCCGCCAGCGTGGTCATTAAAATGGGCCGAAAGCGTTTCGAGCAGGCGTGAAAAATTGCATCGCGCGAATTCATGCCCAATTCGCGCTCCGCTACCAACGCGAAATCGATCATCATGATGGCGTTCTTTTTGACGATGCCGATCAGCAGAAAAATGCCGATCAGTGCGATCAGACTCAATTCGGTTTGACACACCAGCAATGCCAGCAGCGCCCCGACGCCAGCCGACGGCAGCGTCGATAAAATCGTCAGCGGATGCACGTAACTTTCGTACAACATGCCGAGCACGATATATAGCGTCAGCAGTGCGGCGATGATCAATAGCGGCTGGCTCGACGACGACGCCGCGTACACTTTGGCGGTGCCCTGAAAACTGCCGCGAATACTATCCGGCACGGAGAGACTCGCCAACGTACGTTCGATCAGCGTGGTGGCCTGACTCAACGACACATTCGGCGGTAAATTAAACGAAATGGTATTGGCGGCGAATTGTCCCTGATGATTGACGCTGAGCGGCGCCTTGGTCGGCTCGATATGACTGATCGCGGCAAGTGGAATTTGTGCGCCATCCGCGCCGATTAAATAGATCGAGCGCAAAGCTTCGGGTGTCTGGGTGTATTCGGGCGCCAGCCCCATCACCACATAATATTGATTGAGTGGATTGTAAATGACCGACACCTGGCGCTGACCGAACGCGTCGTTGAGCGTAGTCGCTACCTGCTTGGCGCCGATGCCGAGTCGCGCGGCGGTGTCGCGATCGATAACCACCGAAGTCTGCAAACCACCGTCCTGCAAATCGGTATTGACGTCGGCGAGCTGTGGTAATTTCGCGAGCGCGTCGCGAATGCGCGGCACCCATAGCCGCAGTGCATTTAAATCATCGGATTGCAGCGTGTACTGATATTGCGCTCCGCCCTGCCGCCCGCCGACGCGCACATCCTGCACCGCCTGAAAATAGACATTGAAGCCCGGTTCGTGACTGAGTTTTTTACGCAGTCGCGCAATGACCTGGTCCGAGCTTTCGAAGCGCTCCGCAATCGGCTTCAGCGTAATAAATATCCTGCTGCCGCCACCGCCGGTGGTGAATTCCATCACATCGGTGACCGCTGGATCGCGGCGAATCACCTCGATAAACTCCAATTGCTTTTTGCGTTGCGCCTGAAACGACATGCTCTGATCGCCCTGCACTGAGCCGGTCAAGCGACCGGTATCCTGCTGCGGCATAAAACCCTTCGGCACGATGGTAAACAAATACACGTTCAAGCAGACCGCGACGATCAGCGAGAACAACATCCAACGCTCGTGGCGCAGCGCCCAGCTCAGACTTTTTTCGTAACTCGCCAAAACCTTATTGAATGCATTTTCGCTGAGACGATACCAGCGACCCCGCTGCGCCGTTGCGCTGGCGCGCAATTGTTCGGCGCGCAACAAGCGCGCGCACATCATTGGCGTAGTCGTCAATGAAATCACCAGCGACACCAGTACCGCCACCGCCAGTACCACCGAGAATTCGCGCAACATGCGCCCGATGATGCCGCCCATCAACAACAGCGGAATAAATACCGCGACCAGCGACAGACTCATGGCCACCACTGTGAATCCGACTTCGCGCGCGCCCTGAATCGCCGCGCGGTACGGCGGCATGCCCTCCTCGATATGGCGCGAAATATTTTCCAGCACGACGATTGCATCGTCGACCACGAAGCCCGTGGCGACGGTCAGCGCCATCAGCGATAAATTATCGAGCGTGTAACCGCACAAATACATGATCGCGAAAGTGCCGCACAACGATACCGGCACGGCCACCGAAGGGATCAGGGTAGCGCCTACATTGCGCAGAAAAACGAACACCACCATGATCACCAGCGCGATCGAAATCACCAGCGTATGTTCGACCTCTTTGAGCGAGGCGCGAATAGTCGGCGTGCGGTCCATCGCTACGGCCAATTGCAGACTCTGCGGAATCGATGCCTGCAATTGCGGCAGCGCAGCGCGCACGCGATCGACCGTTTCGATGATATTCGCGTTTGGCTGTTTAAAAATAACCAGCATCACCGCCGGCTTGCCGTTGACGCTGCCGCCATTGCGCACATCCTGCACCGAGTCGGTAATCGATGCGACGGAATCCAGATACACCGGCGCGCCGTTCCGGTAGGCGATCAACAGCGGCAGATAATCCGCCGCTTGCTTGGCCTGATCGTTGGCGCCGATCTGCCAGTGCCGGTCGCCGTCCTCCAGCGAACCCTTGGGTCGATTGGCGTTACCGTTCGATAATGCGGTGCGCACATCCTCGAGCGAGATGGCGTATTTATTCAGTGCGGTCGGATTCAAATCCACGCGCACCGCCGGCAGCGCGCTACCGGCGATAGTGACTTGGCCGATGCCTTCCAATTGCGATATTTTCTGGCCGATCACGGTCGAGGCGATGTCGTACATCTGCCCCTTGGTCATGGTGTCGGAAGTCAGCGATAACAGCATGATCGGCGCATCGGCCGGATTGGTTTTGCGCCAGTTCGGATTGCTCGGTAAACCGCTCGGCAGCAAACTGCGCGCGCCGTTGATCGCCGCCTGCACATCGCGCGCGGCGCCATCGATGTCGCGGTTGAGATCGAATTGCAGCACTACGCGCGTCGAGCCGAGCGAACTCGACGAAGTCATTTCAGTGATACCGGCAATGCGGCCTAGCGAGCGCTCGAGCGGCGTCGCCACCGTCGCCGCCATGGTCTCGGGACTCGCGCCCGGTAAATTCGCCGATACCATGATGGTCGGAAAATCCACTTGCGGCAGCGGCGCCACGCCCAATAATTTAAATCCGACCAAACCGACCAGCGCCACGCCGAGCGTCAACAAAGTTGTCGCTACCGGGCGGCGAATCGCCAGCGTCGAAATACTCAATGGTTGGCCCCGATTTTCACTGTTCGATTTCCTTTGTTAACTTGTTCGCGTCTGGCGCTCTCTTTGTAGGTCGGACTTCAGTCCGACAAGACGCTACGCAGCAACTTTCGGTAGCAACTTAGCCGGCAACTGCTGTCGGACTGAAGTCCGACCTACAATAAAGTCCTAGCTACAATAAAATTTGATCTGTGCTGCACCTACACTCAGCCGCCTTCGCTCTCGTGCAACGCTCTCGGGAATTTCTTTTCGCGCCACGCCGCGAAGCGACGCGCGATACGATCAAACGCCAGATAAATAACCGGCGTGGTAAATAAGGTCATAACCTGGCTGACCAACAAGCCGCCGACCATGGTGATGCCGAGCGGATGGCGCAATTCGGAGCCGACACCAGTGCCCACCATCAACGGCAGCGCGCCGAGCAACGCCGCACAGGTAGTCATCAGGATCGGGCGGAAGCGCAGCAGGCACGCCTGATAAATCGCTTCGCGCGGTGTCTTGCCCTGCTCGCGCTCGGCACTCAGTGCAAAGTCGATCATCATGATGGCGTTTTTCTTCACGATGCCGATCAGCAGCACGATACCGATAATCGCGATCACGCTTAAATCGTTGCGGGAAACAATCAGCGCCAGCAGCGCACCGACGCCCGCCGACGGTAACGTCGAAAGAATCGTGATCGGATGAATGTAGCTTTCG
>DATIED010000039.1:0-4037 GCA_035455965.1 Spongiibacteraceae bacterium | reverse complement strand
CTAAATAATCGGTTTCATATTCGTCAATTACAGCCAACGCATTGAGAAACCGTATAAAAATTCTGTTGGCACAGTTAATGGATTAACTTCTTCATAGAATTTCGCAGCAGGTTTTTTTACCGGCTTGCTACAACAAATTAGCGTCGCCAATGGCGGCGACGCGAGTGCGGCACGGTGGCGTGCACTGTAATAGCAGTTCGAGCAAAGGCGCTCATGGCGGTCGATATTCCGATGGAATGCGGCCGCGGTGAGCGCCTTTTTTTTGCCAAAAAATTAACAGATGGATGCGGCGTATGAGTAGCGAAGCGCGCTTGGCGAACAATGAAGCGACGATCGATTATCGCGATCTGGTCGTTATCGGCAGTGGGATGGCGGCGATTCGGCTGGTGGAGACATTGCGCAAGCGCGGCGATTGTCGCTCGATCGTGTTGCTGGGTGCCGAGCGCGCGCTGCCGTACAACCGCATTCTGCTATCGCCGCTGCTCGGTGGCGAAATCGCCTGGCAGCAGCTGATTTCGCATCCGGCCGAATGGTACGAGCAACAAAATATCGAGTTGCGCCTGGGCCATACCGTTAGCGCGATCGATCGCGAGTTACGCCGTGTGCATTGCGAGGGTGGTTATAGCGTCGTCTACGGTCAGTTGGTATTTGCGACTGGCGCCCGCGCGGCATTGCCGCGCTTACCGGGCATCGATTTGCCCGGCGTGACGGTATTTCGCTCGGTCGCCGATGTGACACGTCTGCAACAAGCGTGTACGCAGCGCGGCCGCGCGGTAGTGCTCGGCGGTGGGCTGCTCGGTTTAGAGGCGGCAGTGGCGTTGGCGCTACGCGGCATGTCCGTGACGCTGGTGCATCGCGCGAATCAATTGATGAATCGTCAGCTGGACGCCGTCGCCGCCAACTATTTACAGCGCGCCATCGAGCGTCGTGGTGTACGCATCATTACCGGTCGCGCACCGATTGCGGTGCAGGCTGGCGAGTGCAATGACGAGCAGCGCGCCAGTGGCGTTGTGCTGCAGGGCGATGAATTATTGCCTGCCGATTTAGTCGTGGTCGCCACCGGCATCGAGCCGCTGACCGATTTAGCGCGTATGGCCAATCTGCCGGTGGCGCGCGGCATCGTCGTCGATAACGCGATGGCGACCAGCGACGCGGCGATATTCGCGCTGGGCGAATGCTGCGAGCGCGATGGCGAAACAGTCGGTTTAGTGGCGCCGATTTGGCAGCAGGTAGAAGTGCTGGCAGCCAATTTATGCGGCGAAGCGCAGCAATTCACGCACCAGCCCTACGTCACGATGCTGAAAGTCAGCGGCATCGATGTGCATGTGATGGGCGAGGTCGATGCGATTGTCGATACCGGTCTTGCGACGACCGACGGCGTGCGTATGTTGGCGTATCAGGATCGCGAGCGCGGCATCTATAAAAAATTATTACTGCGCGACGGTTGTGTGATCGGCGCGCTGTTATTCGGCGACATCGCCGACAGTCAATTATTTTTCCGTTTGATTCAACAAAAAACCGCAGTGGGCAGCGATCACTGCCGCCTGCTTGTTGCTGGTGAGGTTGCTGCCGGTGACACAGTCGCCGGCGCACTTTCGTCGCAACTTAATTTGGCGTCGCAACTCGATTTGGCCAGTGCTTAAGGAGCATCGATATGACAAGCACCTCCGTACAGAAACAACGTTTGATCGTGGTCGGCAACGGCATGGTCGGTCACCATCTGGTCGAGCAGTTTATGACGGCGCCGGCGAATGCATTATGGGCGATCACGGTGATCGGCGCCGAGCCGCGCCCGGCCTACGATCGCGTGCATTTATCCGATGTGTTCGGCGGCAGCACGCCGGCCGATCTGGCATTGGCGACGCGCGAACAATACACTGCGGCCGGCATCGATGCAGTGTTCGGCGACGCGGTGGCGACGATCGATCGCGAGGCACATACCGTGACCACCGCGAGCGGCCGCAGCTTTGGCTACGATAAATTAGTATTGGCAACCGGTTCGTATCCGTTCGTGCCGCCGGTGCCCGGCGCCGATAACCGTTTGTGTTTTGTCTACCGCACCATCGACGATCTCGGCGCTATTAAAGCCGCAGCGGCCAATGCCAAAAGAGGTGTGGTGGTCGGCGGCGGGCTGCTCGGTCTGGAAGCGGCGAACGCATTGCGCAATCTCGGTCTGGAGACGCACGTAGTGGAGTTCGCACCGCAGTTGATGGGCGTGCAGGTCGACCCCGAAGGCGGCGGCATTCTCAGAACTAAAATCGAAGCGCTCGGTATTAGCCTGCATCTCGGCAAAAACACCCAGAAAATTATCGCCGGCGACACGCATCCGCTGGCGATGCACTTCGCCGATGGCGAAATACTGGAAACCGATTTAATCGTATTTTCCGCCGGCGTACGCCCCGACGATAAATTAGCGCGCGCCAGCGAGTTAAAACTCGGCGAGCGCGGCGGCATCGTCATCGATTACAACTGCCGCACCAGTGATTCGGATATCTACGCAATCGGCGAATGCGCATTGTGGGGCGGTCGCATCTTTGGTTTGGTGGCGCCGGGTTATCAAATGGCCAAGGTGGCGGCCAGTCAGCTCAGCGGCGGCGATTTGTTATTCCAGGGCGCCGACATGAGCACCAAATTGAAATTGCTCGGCGTCGACGTTGGCTCGATCGGCGACAGCCACGCGAAAACCGCCGGCGCATTGTGCTACCGCGTGATCGACGAAGGCGCCGGTATTTACAAAAAGTTAGTGGTCTCCGCCGACGGCCGGCATTTGCTCGGCGCGGTACTGGTCGGCGACAACGGCATCTACGATACGCTATTGCAATACGCACTGAATAAAATCGACCTGCCGCGTCAACCGCTGGCATTGATCGCACCGAGTGGCGGCGAAGTGCCAACCCTGGGGCCCGATGCGCTGCCCGAGACCGCTACCATCTGCTCGTGCCATAACGTCAGCAAGGGCGCGATCTGTTGCAAGATCGACGAAGGCTTTGTCGCGCTCGCCGATATCAAAGCCGAGACTAAAGCCAGCACCGGTTGCGGCGGTTGTTCGGCGCTGTTAAAAACAGTAGTCGATAGTGAACTGAAAAAACGCGGGGTCGCGGTCAATAATTATATCTGCGAACATTTCGCGCACAGCCGCCAGGAGTTATTTCACTTGGTGCGGGTCAACAAAATTCATAGCTTCGATGATTTACTGGCGCAGCATGGCCGCGGTCGCGGCTGCGAAATCTGCAAGCCGGCAGTTGCCTCAATTCTTGCTACCATCGATAACCAGCATATATTGAACAAACCGCATGTCGGTCTGCAGGACACTAACGATACCTTCCTCGCCAATATGCAAAAGGACGGCACTTATTCGATCGTGCCGCGCATTGCCGGTGGTGAAATCACGCCGGATAAATTGATCGTGCTGGGACAGGTCGCAAAAAAACACGCTCTCTACACAAAAATCACTGGTGGGCAGCGCATCGATTTATTCGGCGCACGCCTGCAGCAATTGCCGGTTATCTGGAAAGAATTGATCGATGCCGGTTTCGAAACCGGCCACGCCTACGGCAAGGCCGTGCGCACGGTGAAATCCTGCGTCGGCTCGACCTGGTGTCGCTACGGTCAGCAGGATTCGGTCGGCATGGCGATCGGCATCGAAGATCGCTACAAAGGTTTGCGCGCGCCGCATAAATTGAAATTCGCGGTGAGCGGTTGCACGCGCGAATGCGCCGAGGCACAGAGCAAGGATATCGGCGTGATCGCCACCGACAAGGGCTGGAATTTATACGTCTGCGGCAACGGCGGTATGCGACCGCGTCATGCCGATTTATTCGCCACCGATCTGGACGACGCAACCTTGATTAAATACATCGATCGCGTGTTGATGTTCTATGTGCGCACCGCCGATCGCCTGCAGCGCACCTCGGTGTGGCTGGAGAATCTCGAGGGCGGCCTCGATTATCTGCGCCAGGTAGTGATCGAAGATAGCCTCGGACTCGGCGCGGAGCTGGAAGCACAAATGGCGCATGTGGTCGGCACCTATCAATGCG
>DATIED010000038.1:0-7206 GCA_035455965.1 Spongiibacteraceae bacterium | reverse complement strand
CTTGATGGGGGCCTGGGGTTTGGCGGTGAGGAGAGTGCCGGTGCATCTTTCCTGCGTCGCGATGGCACGGTTTGGACCACCGATAAGGATGGTTTTGCGCCGGCACTATTGGCGGCTGAAATGACCGCGCGTCACGGCCGCGATCCCGGCGAGCTGTACGGCGTGCTGACCAGTCTGCTGGGTGAGCCGCATGCCGATCGCGTCGAGGCGGCGGCGACGCCTGCGCAAAAAAAGAAATTATCGAAATTGGCGCCAGAACAAATCGCCAGCACGGAGCTCGCTGGCGAAAAAATTCAACAGATACTCAGTCATGCGCCCGGCAATGGCGCAGCTATCGGCGGCCTCAAAATTACCAGCGCAAACGGCTGGTTCGCGGCGCGTCCCTCCGGCACCGAAAGTATTTACAAAATCTACGCGGAAAGTTTTCGCGACGAAACCCATCTGCAGCGCATTATCGAAGAGGCGCAGGCCATCGTCGATGCGGCGATCGCCGATTGATTATGCAGTAATATTTTTCTGACAAACTAACAACTGGCGCAGAGGTGTGGTATGGAACTCGGCATGATTGGTTTGGGACGCATGGGCGCCAATATGGCAGAGCGGCTGGTGCGCGCCGGTCACGCTGTCGTCGGTTTTGACCCGAGCGCCGATGCTTTGCAGCGCGCCGTGCAACAAGGTATTGCAGACGCGACTTCGATCGAGGTTCTGGTCGGTCGCCTCACTGCGCCACGCACGATCTGGTTAATGGTGCCGGCCGGCGCCGTTGTCGATCAAACTATCGATTTATTGTTGCCTTATCTGGCGCCCGGCGACGTCGTTATCGATGGCGGCAATTCGAATTATAAAGATACATTGCGCCGTGCGGAGGCGCTGGCCGCGCAGCGAATTACGCTAGTCGATGTGGGGACCAGCGGCGGCGTGTGGGGGCTGGAAAATGGTTACAGCATGATGCTGGGCGGCGATGCCGCGACGATAACGCGGTTGCAGCCGATATTCGCGAGTCTGGCGCCGCTGCCCGATAGCGGTTGGGGGCGCGTTGGTCCGAGCGGCTCCGGCCATTTCAGCAAGATGATTCATAACGGCATCGAATACGGCTTGATGGCCGCATACGCCGAAGGGTTTGCGTTATTGCGCCACAAGAGCGAATTCGATTTGGATCTGGCACAAATCGCCGAGATTTGGCGCTCCGGCAGCGTTGTGCGCTCTTGGCTGCTGGACCTTACCGCCGCCGCCCTGCAGGAAAATCCCACGCTCGATGGCATTGCGCCGTACGTGGCCGATTCCGGCGAGGGGCGCTGGACGGTATTCGAAGCGATCGACCTCGATGTCGCCGCGCCGGTGATCACCGCCGCGTTAATGCAGCGTCTGCGCTCTCGCGAGCAGGATTCGTTTGCCGATAAATTACTGGCGGCGTTGCGCCACCAGTTCGGCGGCCATCAAGTGAAGCAGGAGTAATCTCGGTGCGGTTGCTTAGGTCTGTCATTGCCGCCGAGCGACAATGCAAAATCTAATAATCATCTTCATCGGGTGGCTGGGGGCGCAATTTGCTGTAGTCGATTTTCTTATCGATTGCACGGCTTTTGCGTATCAGATCTCGGATAGCGAATACATAAGTCAATATCAGTAATACCGTTATCCCCAGCACCCAGCAAATAGTAGTGTTCATACCTATCTCCTCACTCGCGATGCCTGTGGTGTTTAGGACATCTAATAAAATGAACCTGCAGCGTGCTAACCATCAACATGGATTTTCAGCTCGTCAGGCTTTCCTGGGAGCAGCTCTGCAGGCATATGTTAATGCAGGCGTAAGAGCGGCCTATGTGCACAACCGCACCGGATGCTGCAGAAAATAATGGCCAATGCTGCGCGCTTAACTTCTATGAGCCGGTCATTGAGGCTGCGGCAAGCTGGCCCGAAACCTGCTGAAAGCATCTGTGCGTGCCAGCCGGCCGATTTGTCGCCTTGCCTTTCAAGCACTTGCTGCTTTCCGCTCGGTGAACAATTGCCGGTTCTCGCCGGTCTCCCGGCAATGAGTTGCCGGGTACCCATTTAGCCGTTACCTATTTAGCCATTACCGAGCCGAAACGAACGAGAGTGATTGCATGCGTCAGCTACCGAATCGCCAGCCTGCCGCCGCGAATTTGCAGCGGCCGCGCGTCGAATTTTCCGCCGATCTAAATCTGATCGAAGCGCAGCGTTCGCGCGCGATAATCGATGTCGATGTAGACGGACAAGAACACAGCTACCAAAGCGTTATCCTGCGGGTCGATCCCCAGGCTGGTTCTATCCTCATCGATGAGTTATTTCCAGCCGGCTTTATAGGCCAGGCGGGCCAGCGGGTGACGATTACCGTGCGCAGGCAGGATGGCGGTCGCGCCGGCTTTGTCACGCACATTATCGAGCGCCGAAATGTGGGTGGGGTCGATAATTATCAGTTGATGCTGCCTGGCAGTGTTGGCTACCAACAGCGTCGCGAAGTGTTTCGGTTGGATTTAGCGCGCAATGTTGCTGCGCTATCGGAGTTTCAGACCATCGATCGACACTTTTGCGCGGCCATCGTGCGCGACCTCTCGGCGAGCGGCATTCGCCTCGAATTACAAAATTCGATACAACTCGCACCGGGAGACACATTGACCGGCTTAGAGTTCGAATTCGAGCAGCAGCGCTTTCAATGTGAAGCGGAAGTGCGGCACGTTTATAACGAGCGCTCTGGAGAAACTGTTATAGGCGCGGCGTTCCAAAATTTTCCGCGGCTACAACAGCGTGTGCTGGAGCGAATTATTATGCAGCAGCAACGCCGGACGGTGCGTCGGACGCGAGCTGAGCATGATCCTTCGTTGCAAGGCTCGGCAATCATTGCCGAGCGTTGAGGTTTTGGCAATTTACTGTAGCGGCTATATTGGTATGCCAGCGTACAGATCAACTCCGGCAAAAAGACGAAACTCTGCTTTCATTTTAAGTCGATTGGCGGAGAGAAATAATATGGCAAGGGCGAAGGTCTTAACAACTCGCGAAACTTTAATAGCGGATCTCAATAAAATTATTGTCGATGCCGAACATCTGTTAAAAGCGGCCGGCGATGAGGGTGGCGAACAGGCCAAGATCTTTCGCGAAAAAGTGGCAACCAGTCTGAGTTTGGCCAAAGAGCGTCTATTCGAACTCGAAGAGGCTCTGGCAGAGAGAACCAAGGTGGCGGTGCAGGCCGCGGATAGTTATGTGCAGCAGCATCCCTGGCAAACCGTGGGGTTGGTGGGCGGTGCAGGCATATTAATAGGGCTCCTGCTAAATCGCCGTTAATTGTGCATAGTGGATCGATTTCAGCGTGAAATGGACGTTCGATTGCAGGCGCAGACTCAGGCGCCTAGTTTCGGAAATAACTGCAGTAATCCCGCGGCAATAAATTCGACGGCGACCGCTGCGAGTATCAAGCCCATAATTCGCGTCGCGATGTTGATGCCGGTGCGACCGAGTCGCTCGGCGATCGGCTCGGCGAGGTAGAGCGCCGTTGCAATGCCCGCCGCCACCAGTAATGCGGCGATCACCAAGACTGTCATATCCAGTAAGCTCTGTGCCGTGTGCGCATAAATAATCGTCGTGCTGATAGCGCCGGGTCCGGCTAATATCGGTATCGCCAATGGTACTACAGCAATATTGTCCTTCAGTTCGCCCTCGCGTCCCTCCTCGATGGTATAGCGTGCGCCGCCTTGTTGCGCATTCAGCATGGAGATCGCCATTAATAAAATTAAAATGCCACCACCTACGCGAAACGATGCCAGGCTGATACCGAAAAGCTGCAATAAATAATCGCCCAGAAAAATGCTGACGATCAATACAATCGCAACCGCTGTCGCGGTGGTGCGTGCGGTGAGCCGGCGCTCTAGCGGAGTTTGGTTGCGCGTATAGCTGATAAAAAGAGGAATCGCACCGATCGGGTTTGCGATCACGAACAACGCGGTAAAGATATGTAGATAAGCGCTCCATTGCGACATGTTATTTAATTCGCGACCAAGAAGAACTAATTATAGCGGGATAAGCGCTGGCGCATTGAAGCTGACGCTAATAAAGAAAGTTGTAAGCAGTTTGAGCAAGAGGATAACGGTTTGCTAAGGATGGAGTCAGCCGCCTTCCATGACGGCTATAGTCTGGGACACTATTTATTAACTTGGCGCTCGATCGTGACATCAACCTCAACGCGTCGATCCGGCTGTAGGCATTCGATTAGAGCCTTGCTGCGCTTGGTGCCCTTACAGTCATCCGGATTGGTTTCGGGCTGGGTGCTGCCTTTACCCTCGGCCTGAATCTGGCGCGCCGGCACACCATGGGCGACTAGATAGTCTTTTACGGCTTCGGCGCGCTCGGTCGAAAGCCGCTGGTTGTAGTCGGCTGCGCCGAGTCGATCGGTATGGCCATACACTTTGATGCTTTCGATCTGTTTGGGATAATGTGTCAGTTTGTTCGCCATCTCATCGAGTGCCTGGCGAGCGCTGGGGCGCACGGTTGCCTTATCGAAATCAAACATCGCTTCGCTAGACAGTTTCATCTTTTCATAAACCGGCGCGGGCTCAGGCGGGGGCGCTGGAGCAGGCTCTGGCGGCGCTTGATAGGCAACTGGTTCGGGCGCAGGCTTCCTGCCGCCGAAATTGTACGAAATACCCAGCGAGCCAACCGCATCGGTCGTATCTTCGTCGAGGCTGCGCACCGCACGAATATCGGCGCGCAGAGAGATGTGATCGGTTAAAAAATAGCGCACGCCGCCGCCTAAGTTTAATTGCGTCTCGCGGTCGTGATGGTCATCGAACCCGGCAGTGCCAACATAAGAAGGGTCGACTTCGTACTGGAATCGCCCTTCGCCGGCACCGCCCGCGATATAGGGAACGAACTTGCCAGCTACTGGGAAATACCACAAGCCATCCAAGCGCCAACGCCGATCTTTTACATCGATGAAATGACTGGCGGGGTCGGAATCGATATTGGGTTTCTGTTCCGAATACACTGCCTCGAGGCCGAAGTGATCGGTGATTAAATATTCGACACCGAATTGCCAGCCTAATTTATCTGTCAGGTCATAGGTGTCGACCGCCCGATCTCGACCGTAATAAATATATTGCGCGGCCGGGTTGATGAAAACCATGCCCGCGCTGGGCTGCGCCTCTAAGTTTAGTGCAGCGGTGGCTGCCAATATCGCTAGCGAAAGCGCCGCGCATTTTGGTGCGCGGATCATTGCTGCCGGCTTGCGCGAATTTATACGGTGTCCTGTACGCATGAAAAACTCCCCACATGAAATTTGCTTTTAGAGCAAGGTCAAAGCAGCCGATGTTGCGGCGGCATTTTCCAATGCCATTACGATAATTATTGAACCGAACTCATGAAGAGTCTGTTCGTTAGCGTACACAGCAGAGAGGGCTGGCATAGAGAGGCGCATGAGGAGGGGCAACTGCTCCGCGGTTTACAGCTTTTTTAAGGTATGTTCCAATAGCCGGCTCTAAGTAGATCTGCCATTTCGATAGAGTGGGTGCGGCGAGTTGGTGCCGAACAGCTACTCTAATGCTGCGTTGCTACACGAACTCACATAGAAAAATCTTCTGCATGTGGCCTTTGGTAGGGGTCACCACTGATATAAGGAAGCTACATGCCAGTCATTACTCTGCCCGATGGTAGTCAACGCCAGTATGCACAACCGATTTCTGTGGCCGGTGTCGCTGCGGATATCGGCCCCGGTTTAGCCAAAGCCGCGCTCGCCGGACGCGTCGATGGCAAGTTGGTCGATACCAGTTTTATCATCGATCACGATGCGCCGCTGGGGATCGTTACCGAGCGCGATGCAGATGGTCTCGAAATCATTCGCCATTCCACCGCCCATTTACTGGCGATGGCGGTGCAGGATTTATTTCCCGGCGCGCAGGTGACCATCGGACCGGTAATCGACGACGGTTTCTATTACGACTTCGCATACGAGCGCACTTTCTCGCTCGATGATTTGGCGAAGATCGAGCAACGCATGACCGAAATATCGCAGAGCGATTTGCCGGTGCAGCGAGTCGTGATGAGTCGAGCCGATGCGGTTGCCGCTTTTGCTGCGCTCGGCGAGCAATACAAAGTACAAATTATCGAAGATCTGCCCGGCAACGAAGAGATCTCCGCCTATAAGCAAGGCGAGTGGATGGATTTGTGCCGCGGTCCGCACGTGCCGAGCACCGGCAAATTAAAAGCTTTTAAGCTTACTAAAGTGGCGGGGGCGTATTGGCGCGGCGATTCCAAAAATGCCATGCTGCAGCGCATTTACGGCACTGCGTGGGCCAATCCGAAAGATTTAAAAGCATATTTGTTCCGACTCGAAGAGGCGGAGAAGCGCGACCATCGCAAGGTCGGCAAAAAGATGGGTCTCTTTCATATGCAGGAAGAGGCGCCGGGCATGGTGTTCTGGCATCCTCCTGGTTGGACGATTTATAAAACCATCGAGCAATACATGCGCGAGCAGCAGACGCGCGAAGATTATCTGGAGATTCGCACACCGCAGGTAGTCGATATCGATCTGTGGCAGCGCTCCGGCCATGCCGATAAATACAGCAGCAATATGTTCGTGCTCAATTTCGAAGAGCGCGATTACGCTGTCAAGCCGATGAATTGCCCCTGCCATATCCAGGTATTCAATCAGGGCTTAAAAAGCTATCGCGATCTGCCGTTGCGGCTGTCTGAATTCGGCTCGTGTCATCGCTATGAACCGTCGGGCTCGTTGCACGGCATCATGCGGGTGCGCGGTTTTACTCAGGACGATGCGCATATTTTTTGTACTGAACAGCAGATTCAGCCGGAAGTGGCGCGCTTCATCGATTTCCTGCATAACGTCTATGCGGACTTTGGTTTCAGCGAGGTCATCTATCGGCTCTCTACTCGACCGGAAAATCGAGTTGGCAGCGATGCGGATTGGGATAAGGCCGAAAAGGCGCTGGCCGACGCGCTCGATGGCAAGGGTTTACCTTGGGAGGAGCTGCCCGGCGAGGGCGCCTTCTATGGACCGAAGATCGAGTTCTCATTGAAGGACTGCATCGGCCGGGTCTGGCAGCTGGGGACGATTCAGGTCGATTTCTCGATGCCGGGCCGTCTCGACGCGCAATATGTGGCCGAGGATGGTTCGCGCCAAGTACCGGTCATGTTGCATCGCGCCATATTGGGATCGTTCGAGCGTTTTATCGGCATTTTGATCGA
>DATIED010000037.1:0-4255 GCA_035455965.1 Spongiibacteraceae bacterium | reverse complement strand
AAACCACGCGCAAACGTTTGCAATTTCGGCTCGATAAGGTATTGCAGCGGCTGCATTTACTCGACGGTTATTTGATCGCCTATCTAAATCTCGACGAAGTCATCGCCATCATTCGTTACGAGGACGAGCCGAAGCAGCGCTTAATCGAACGCTTTGAGCTCAGCGACGCGCAGGCCGAAGCGATTCTCGAATTAAAGCTGCGCAATTTAGCCAAGCTTGAAGAAATGAAAATTCGCGGCGAACAGGACACGCTCGCCAAGGAGCGCGATGGTCTTGAGGCGATACTCGGATCGGCGGCGAAATTGAAGAAATTGATTCGCGACGAGCTACAGAAGATCGCTGACGAGTTTGGCGATGCCAGACGCTCGCCCATCGTGCAGCGTGGCGAAGCGAAGGCGTTCAGCGAAGAGGAGTTGGTGAGCGCCGAACCGATTACCGTAGTGTTGTCGGAGGCGGGTTGGATCCGCGCCGGCAAGGGGCACGATCTCGATCCGCTCGGGCTCAGTTATAAATCCGGCGATGCGTTTAAATTTGTGGCGCGCGGCCGGAGCAATCAACCGGTGTTAATCCTCGATAGCACCGGTCGCGCATATACCGTGGCGGCTCATAATTTACCGTCTGCTCGCGGTCAGGGCGAGCCGTTGACCGGTCGCATCAGCCCACCTTCCGGCGCTACCTTCGAGGGTCTGCTAATGGGTGGCGGCGATCAGCAGGTATTACTTGCGTCCGACGCCGGTTACGGGTTTGTCACCAGGCTTGGGGAGTTGGAGGCAAAAAATCGCGCCGGTAAAACCATGCTGACGCTGCCGACTGCTAGCCGCGTAGCGCCGCCGGCGTTAATCGCGGCGGACGGCACAGAGCTTTTTGTCGTGGCGGCGAGCAATGATGGCCGGTTACTGATGTTCCCTTTGAGCGAGCTGCCGGTGTTGGCGCGCGGCAAGGGCAATAAAATGATCAGTATTACCAGTACCAAGGTAGCGACCCGCGAGGAGTTCATGATTGGAGTGGCGGTAATTTCGGCAAAAGACACTTTGCGAGTGGTTTCCGGCAAGCGTTTTCTAAATTTGAATTTCGCCGAGTTGGAGCATTATCGGGGCGAGCGTGGACGGCGCGGCAACAAGCTGCCGCGTGGGTTTCAGAAGGTCGACTCCATAGCAGTCGTAGCCGACTAGCCGTATTTGCAAGGAGTTGAGTATGCCGGTGGGATCAGTTGGGGCTATGTTCTCACCGCGAAGATACCCCTGGAATCTTGCGTTTTTATTCGCTTATAACCATTTTGCGGGGGCATTTCATTCCAATCCAACCAATCAATTGTTGATATGTGTAACGTAATTCGGTACAAAGGAGGCACTACTCCATCGACTCTTTGGTGAGGGACCGATAGGGGCAGACAATAAAGAGTCAAAAGGACTCATATAGTGCAGTTCAGTTGTTCCCTAGCAAAACTAGCAGTATAAAAAAAGCATAATTAACTGATAAAACCATAATTAACTGATAAAAGGTGAATGAGAATGAAAAAATTAGCTTTAGCAATGGCTGTTTCAGCCGTCATCGCATCTCCTACATTTGCAGCGGCAGTTGCCTATACAGGCACGGCTAAATCCGGCACAGGCGCTAACGCCACATCCACGGTGGGTACCATAAATAACGGTATTCAAGTTCAGGCAACTTCTACCACTAAAGTGTGGTACGTGAATACGGCTTTGGGTACTAACAGCAGCACTACCGCCCCGGCCATCCAAATGAACGTAGGTAGCAACTGGACTTTCGACTTCAGTAACCTGGCTGCAGTGACCTTCACTGGTAATATCCAGTACGGCACCTACGCCACTCAAACCTGGGTTACCGGTCTTGGTATCGACGGTCGTTACACCGTTAACAATGCCTTGCAAACGTTCAACAATACCGCTCTTGGTGGTACCACTACCTGGAACGCAGGGACTAATACTCTCACGTACACCAAAGCGATCGGTGCTTCCAACGCCGGCGGTGCTTCGACAGGAACCAACACCGGTGGCATATGTAAAAACGGTGGGACCTTCTTAGGTCAAAATGCTTGCAGTAGCGCTACTGCCGCAAGTCCGGCGTGGGAAGGTTTGACGTTCAGCTTTGTATTCTCCGCCGACAAATCTACTTTCACTGGTGCTCTGACAGGCACCGATAAGAGCGGTTCGGGCACTACGGCTAATACGACTACAATCAACTGGCAAGTCAGCGGCAACGCACCGCCCCCCGCACCGACAGTACCGGTACCTGCAGCCGCGTGGCTGTTCGGCTCGGGCTTGCTCGGCCTGGCCGGCACCGCACGTCGCCGTCGCTCGGTATAATTAGACTGTAAAGACAGAGCTTCGGGGCTCAGCCGATTGTTAGTGATAACAGATAGATTGAATAAAGGATTTTTATCGGTTGATCTCTGGGCTCTATGTTAAATTGCTACGCTGCATTCCAGCAGCGTAGCGAGTTGTCACTCTAGCCATACCTCATAAGACTTATCGTTCGGTCACTTCGCCAAAGTATTCGTATTTTCGCCAAAAGTATTCGTGTTTTCCGCGCTACAGCCATGTCATCGCCAAATGATGTTTTAGTCCGCTGGTAAATAGTCGCAACTTTCCGTGGCTATTGATTGACCTTGCTTGAAACCGATCGAAGAGTTTTCGCCCCACCGGTTGTTGATAGGTCGAATACCTTGGGCAAAACTTTGGTTCGGGCTTGCTGGTTTTGCGAGTGCGGCACGTCTTCACGCGGTAGCGTAAACCTGTAAGCTGTTATAGAGCCGCCGAATGGTAGTGAAATAACGGAGTCGAGTGGAAGAGTCGTTACCGACTGAGCGCCGATTTTGCAGTATCGCTACGCTGTGATTTGTTCGCGCAGCGTAGCGAATTGTCGTTCCAGCAGTACATCGTAAGGTGTATTTAACGTAGTAATCCGCCAAAAATTATTCGTGTTTTCTTCCGCATTGCAACGCTCGCCGATTGCCGGATGGCGCTTCAGCTGGCTATCGATTAACAGCGCGCCTTCATTAGTCGCTTGCCGGCATGCCGTTTGGAGCCGTTCGATGAACTCTTGTGTGCGCCAGATATTATTCGCTTCATCGACCGCCAATACCGCCAGCGCAATAGTAAAAGCCCGATCCTGCCCAAGCTGCTTTGCAAATAACTGTAGCAGTTGCGCACAGCACACGGCGCGGAATGGTCCCTCGGAATCTTCGCTGAGCGGAAAGCGTACAGTAATTGCCGACGCGCGAGCTACCCATACTGTCCCGCCGTATAGCTTGCCTATTGTTTCGACCATTTCCAGTGCGCGCTGACGGCCTGCATCGTTGTCCTGTGGCAGCGCTATTTGCATAAGAGTAATCGCTTGCTCAAGGGCTTCGGGCTCGGCGATTAATACGGGCGGCGGCGGTACATCCAGCATGCGTGCCAGAATATCGGTGCCCTGATAGTCGAACTCGACTTGTTCGCCGCTGAGCTTGCGTGTTAGTGCGAGCAAGACAGCTTCGGCGCGATGCCCCAGCCAAAGACCGCAAGCGGCGCTGAGGGCGGTTAAAATCAGCGATAGCAATACCAGATCGCCCAACTGCGGATAATCGCTGTGCATTATGCCGGGACGGAGGCTCAATACCGCACTGCCGATAACGCTGTCCTGCCAGTGAATAGTTGTCGGATAATCCCAGCTATCGGCACTTTCATCGCCAGCTGTGGCGATTAATTGTTGTTTAAGGTCGAATACGACGGCCCGCTGCACTACCGGACCCTCGACAAATTCCGCTAGCGTTGCCTGCAGGCTGAGTGCATCGTTTTGCACCAAAGGACGAGCCGCACTTGCCGCCATGCGCGCCGCCAGCGCGTTGGCAAGTTTATCGGTGCGCTCGTGCAAAATGCGCTGCTGGCTATATTGCGTAATGGCAACGATCGACAGGGCGCTCAATAAACTGAGAAGAGCCATCGGTAGTGCAATTTTTAAAGCTAGCGGCAGGCGATACCAGATTATTCGCATTGGCGGCGGCGATCCAAACTCGATGGTAAATAAGATTCGTTATTTTGATAAACATAACATGGGCCGTCTAGTATACGCGGCAGTATGTCAGCAACGATATGCTCAACAAACGATAGGCTCCCAATGATCGCGCGGTTGGTGACGCGAGCAGCGACGGCTACAATAGCCAGGTTAAACTGCAGGCCCGCATTTAGGAGTGCCGCGTGAAAGAAATAATTCTGATTAATGTTGCCGGCCAGGATCGCCCCGGCGTGACCTC
>DATIED010000036.1:0-11505 GCA_035455965.1 Spongiibacteraceae bacterium | reverse complement strand
TCGGTTAAATCCAGCTCGGAACCTAAATGGAAGAAGTCGTACCAACGCGATTGCGCTATTTCGTTGCCCAGCCGACTCGTTATGTTTTCTCTGACCTGTGCACTTATGGTCGAGGATATCGCCACGAAACCATCGGCGGTGCGGGCGATCCAGTCGAACCATTGTTTAAAAACTTCGACGAGTCCATCGTCGCAAAATTGCGGATGAGTAATGGGTATTAAATCGTAAATAACCGAAACAATCTGCAGGCCCTCGCCTTTCAGGCGCTCTACTATCGCGAAAGAGTTTGAGTGCCAGGAGGAGTCGAGCAAGATCAACGCATCATTTTGGTTGTAGCGGAGTTTGCGTGCCCGGTCGCTGTCGATATAACGGCTAATTCGTTCCTGAATCTTGCGCATAGGGAATTGCAGGAAAAAGCCCAATATTTTTGCCAGCACAAAAAGTACGCGGCGCAGGTTATGGGAGGCGGAAAATGGCCAGCGTTTTTCTAGTTTTGAGTGAAAGTACCAATATCGCTTCAGCAAATCCTCGAGCCGCACCAGGCCCAGCAAGATGCGGTCGTCGCGGCTGGGTTGTAGTTGCAGCACCTCGTATACCGTGCCATTTTTTAGAATGACGGGTATACATTCGACACCATAATCCTCGCCTTCGAGGGCATGGATAATATTGCGAACTACGCGTTGAATACCCGAATTAAAGTAGGGGTGGTCGTACACATAAGTGCATTCGATGAGCAACCGCATAATTATTTTGCCGAATGATCTAGGAGTGTTGAGTTGATGCCGGGTCTTTCGATATCAATTTTCGCATTTAACCAGGCGCAGCCGACAAAGTCTTCGCGACGCACGTTGACTACATGAAACAGCAGGCAGCGATCGCGCCATTCGTAGTTTTTGTCGAGATGCGAGTCAAAACAGGATAGCGATAACGCGATGGAGTAAGTGCCTTTCCCCAAATTGACTGGAAATCGGATGTGATAAACGATGTGCTCGCCGGCGGCGAGGTTTTCGAGTGCCTGCCCTAACCGATGCGTATTGATGCCGTAAATAGGCTGCCCCAGATGATCTTTGATCATGTAGCCGAGCGCCAGGCGCGGCACGCTCTGGCGAATTCCGACCCGCACTCTAAAGGTCACTTCGGCGCCAACCTCCACGGTTTCGACCGGAGCATTGGCGGAGTTGAGCAAATCGATGCTGTCGATAACGGCCTCGCCCGTGCCCGAGATAGTTTGCACCGAGCCATCGCGCTGAGTGATTTGGCGAACGGTCTGCAACTCAGTCTCCGCCATCAGGGCGTTGTAGAAGTCCATGACTTCTTCTGGAGGGCCTTGCCTGACGATCGAGCCGCCGTGCAGCAAAATGGCACGGTCGCAAATGGTTTGGATGGCGTTGCGGTCATGCGAAACGATCAACAGAGTAGTACCTTGTTCTCTAAATTCGCGAATTCTTGCAAAGCTTTTGTGTTTGAAGAAAGAGTCGCCGACCGATAGCGCTTCGTCGACAATTAAAATATCTGGTCGTCGCGCGGTGGCGAGACTAAATGCCAGGCGCATCTGCATGCCGCTCGAGTAGATGCGAAGCGGCTGATCGAAATAATCACCAATGCCGGCAAAGGCCTGAATTTCTGGAAGTAATGTAATGATTTCGTTGTGTGTAAGGCCGATCAATTGGCCCGCCATAAAAACATTCTGACGGCCCGTGAAATCAGGGTGAAAGCCCATGCCTAGCTCTAGCAGGGCAGCCACGGTGCCTTTTATTTCCAGGCTGCCCGTAGTTGGCTGAGTCGTACCGGTAATTATTTTCAGCAGTGTGCTTTTACCCGCACCATTGATGCCGACAATTCCTATCGATTCACCGGCATTAACTTCAAAATTGATATCGTGTAATACCCAGCGTTGGACGTGGCGAATTTTTTTGGTGGGGGACAGCCACTCCGCTAAACGCGCCCAGCGGTTAGAGTATTGTCGGTAGGCCTTACCTAGATTATGAACTCGTATAGTGCCCATCAGAGCTCATCCACCATTTCACCGGCGTGATTCCGAAATAACATCAGCCCGAGTACGCAGGCGATAACGCTGCACGCCATGGCTGGCCAAAGCGGCAGCCAGTGCGGCCAAGTACCGTTAATGAAGATAGTTTGATAGGCGGCGACGACCGGCGTCATGGGATTGTATTGCACCATGGCACGCGCCCATTCCGGTAGCGCGGATAACGGGTAGATGATCGGTGTGAACCAAAACCAAAATTGCAATACGATGCCGAACAGATGTCCGACATCGCGAAAGAAAACGTTGAGGACACCAATTGCCGTACCGAGCCCAATGGCGAGCGCAGTTTGTATGAGTAGCACCGGCAGCACTGCAATTATATACCAGCCGGGGAATTGGTTGACGAAGATGAGAAACAGCAGAAATAAGCTAAAAATAATTAGAAAATTGACCCAGGCATTTAGAACGACAATCAGCGGCAGACATAGGCGGGGAAAGTTTAATTTTTTAATTAAATTGGCATTATCCAGAAATACTGTTTGGCTGCGCGTCAGTATCTCCGAAAACATTCCCCACGTGATTAATCCTGCGCATAAATAAATGCTGTACGCGAATGCGTGATCGATGCCCGGTAATCTGGCGCGCATCAGTTGAGAAAAGATGACGGTATAAATAACGATCATCGTCAACGGATTAAGCACATTCCACGCTGCGCCGAGCAACGAATTGCGGTAGCGGCTTTGAAATTCGCGCTGCACGCTGCTGCTGATGTAGCCGCGATACGACCAGAGAGTGCGAAACAGATTTGCGATGCCGCTGCTTGTGGCAATTTCCATTGCTGTTTATTCCCGCGCAACGCGGTGTAGATCGGCATCGACCATCATTTGAATGAGTTGTTCCAGGCCGGTTTTCGGCTTCCAGCCGAGAGTTGCCTTGGCTTTCGCGGGATTGCCGAGCAGCAGGTCGACTTCTGCGGGTCGAAATAGGGCGGGATCGATGCTTAAAAAGTCTTCGTAATCGAGGTCCACATGCGCAAATGCGATGCGGCACATTTCGCGCACGGTCGTCGTCACGCCGGTGGCTATTACATAATCGTCGGCGCGTTCCTGTTGCAGCATCAGCCACATTGCTTCGACATAATCGCCCGCGAAGCCCCAATCGCGCTGCGCATCGATATTGCCGAGCTGTAGTTGCTTTTGTTTGCCGAGTTTTATGCGGGCGGCCGCCTGCGTCACTTTGCGCGTGACGAACTCGGTGCCGCGCAGCGGCGACTCGTGATTAAACAGGATACCGCTCGATGCGTGCAGTGAAAAACTTTCGCGATAGTTGACGGTAATCCAGTGGCCATATAGCTTGGCGACTCCGTAGGGACTGCGCGGATAAAATGGCGTGTTTTCGTCCTGATGCTCCGCTTGAATTAATCCGAACATTTCGCTGGTCGATGCCTGATAGAAACGTGCATCGGGCTTGAATTGGCGAATGGCCTCGAGCACATGAGTAGCGCCCAGCGCATTCACAGTGCCGGTGACCAGCGGCTGATCCCACGAAGTGCCGACAAAGCTTTGCGCACCGAGATTATAAACTTCGTCGGGTTGCGCTTTGATAATGGCACGCTGCACCGAAGCCGCATCGCTGAGATCGCCCTCGATCATTTGGATGTCGCCCAACACATTGAGCTCGCGCAGGCGCCACAAGGTATCGCTGCTGCGGCGTGCGAGAAAACCGTATACGGTGTAGCCCTTATCGCGTAATAACCGCGCCAGATAGGCTCCGTCTTGTCCCGTTATGCCAGTAATCAGTGCGTGCTTAGTCATCTAGATATCTCTTTTCCCAGTCGAGCAATATCGCTCGTAAAGCGTCTGTTATCGGTTTGGGTCGCCAGTCGGCCAGCTCGCGCAATTTACGGCTATCGCCGGCGACGCGTCGTTGATCGGTTGGACGGTAGCGGCTGGGGTCTTGGGTAATGGTGGCTTGCACGCCGGCAAGCTCGAGCAGTGTCGTTACCAACTCGCGGATGCTGTGTTCCTGCCCCGAGCAAACGTTATATGTTTCGCCGCTCGCGCCATGTTCAAGCAGGTTGAGGTAGGCGTCGATAACGTCCTCGACATCGATAAAGTCGCGCGTCACGTCGACATCGCCAAGACTGAGCGTCGGCGGCTGCAAACCGTGCTTGATACGGACGATTTGACGCGCGATATTCGCAATCACAAAGTCGGCGCGCTGGCCGGCACCGATATGGTTAAACGGTCGGGCGACAACAATGCGCCACTGCTCGGTGCGGCTCCATTGGTAGCAGAGCAGTTCGGCGGCGGCTTTGCTGACGGCGTAAGGGTTTTGCGGTTTCGGTAGTCGGTCTTCCGCAATCGGCAATTCATCGGTGGGGACTCGCCCGTACACATCGCCGGAGCTCACATACAAAAACGTGCCGCGAAATGCGTTGCGTTTCAATGCTTCCAGTAAATTCAGAGTACCCAACAGGTTGATCTTCAGCGTCGCAGCCGGATCGGCAAACGCTTCGGGAATGAACGTTTGGCCAGCGAGGTGAATGACCGCATCGGGTTGCTCCGCGCGTAGATAGGCATCGAGCGAGTCGGGTGCGAGCAGGTCGTAAGGCGGTGCTGGCGGGACGGCGTAGTGCGCCGACAATCTCGACTGCTCGGCGGCCAGACGCAATATATGACTACCCACGAAGCCCGACTGCCCTGTCGCGAAGAGTTTTCGTTTTGATTGTACGGAGTTGCTATGCATTATCTGCCAGTCACGGATGGGCCGCGCCCGCCTGCAATTACTATTAATATAGCCAGCGCGAAAACGGCGCAGATTGTAGCAAAGTATTGGCGGGTAGGGGAGATTGCTGTTTTTAGGCGGTCGGTTTGATTATCGGTGGCAACAAGTTACAATTCGCGACCCTCCATTTTATAAGAATAAGTCCGATTTTATGCTCTTTATTTTATATTCGGAGATCGATGCTGATTCTATTGGGGGCAATCTTGGGATGCCGGAGTACAGTTATTATTTCGTGCTCAGAGGCTATCGCAAGGTATTGGAGTCGCTGGGCGATGTTGTCGTCGTACAAAATCCCGCGCTTCAGGTCGATCCGCTCTATGAGGAGAGTTGCCAGCGTGGCACTCCTTGCGTATTTATCTCCTTTTCCCCTCCCAATAAGACCATAGCCTCGCTGCGCTGCCCTACTATCAGCGTGTTTGCGTGGGAGTTCAGCAATATCCCATACGAGGTCTGGGATGGCGATGCTCGTCACGATTGGCGCGTAGTGCTCAAGCAACTCGGTCGCTCGATAACGCTATCTACGCATACCGCGCATGTGGTGAGACAGGCGCTGGGCGATGAATTTGCCATCGCCGCCATTCCCGTTCCCGTCTATGCGCCGGCCGCTGCCGCAGATGTGCGGTTACCGCCGCTGGCGGCGCGTTCGCTGGCAATTGGCTGCACAGCGATCGACAGCCGATTTTACGAAGTCGGTAGCGATACTTTCTCCGCGGATATTCCGCCTGAGTTTTTTCAACTGCGGGATTGGTACGGCGAACCGATCGAACTGGATTTCAAGCTGGGCGATGAAGGCAGCGGATTTTTAGGCGGCTTTTATGAGTCCGAGCAATGGGGTACGTGGTCGCGCATCGCCGATCCCTGGGTTCTGCTGCCGATCGCGTTGGTGGGGCACTGCAAACTCGGGGTGGAGCTAACCTCCTATGGGGCGAACGTTGGCACTGAGATTCAGGTGGCGGTGGGCGAGCAACGGTTTCCGCTGGCGCTGACTAACGATTTCCTGCGCACCGAATTCGTTTGCGATATTCGGCAGCCAGTCAATTTAATTCAATTTATCGGCCTGGATGTGTCGGGTATATCCGGTGCAAGAGACCCTCGCTCGCTGGGGATCGGTCTGCGCAAGATATGGTTAGAAGGTAATTCCTCTACAGAGCCGGCGGTAGCCAAAAAAAAACTGCCGCTGCAGTTAGCGCTGGAGGGCGTGGTATATACCAGCGTATTGAATCCAGGCGACGACCGCAAAAACTGGCTGGAAATGCTCACGGCATTTTGTTATGCGTTCCGCAGCGAGCCGCGCGCCACGCTGATTTTGAAAATGACGCATCGCTCGGTCGGCGCATTTCTGGGGCAGTTTCATTACACGCTGCAGCGCATCGGCCATGTCGAGTGCCGCGTGATTATTTTGCACGGCTATCTCGAGGACGACGCGTATCAACAGTTGATCGATATATCCACCTACTGTGTGAATAGTTCGCGCTGTGAAGGCCTTTGTTTGCCGTTAATGGAGTTTATGAGTTGCGGTGTTCCTGCTGTGGCGCCATGCCACACGGCGATGGAAGATTATATCGATGCCGATAATGCATTCATTGTGCAGAGCAGTTTAGAGCCGGGAATTTGGCCGCACGATACGCGCGCGCTATACCGCACCTTGCGTTACCGCATCAATTGGTCATCGCTGGTCGATGCCTTCCGCGCCAGCTTTCGCGTCGCCTGCGACGATTCGGCAAAATATGCACAAATGAGTTCGCATGCGCGGGATGCGCAGCGTCGATTCAGTTCTCACGATGTCGTGCGACAGCAATTAAGTGCTTTCCTCCGCGTTGGCGATGGCAATGATGCGACTGCCGACGTGTTATTGAGCAGTCGTAGAACGCTATGATTTTTTTTGTTTATACGTCGGAGAGCGCAACTTCCATCACCGAGCGGTTGGGTTTGCCCGACTATAGCTATTTCTTTGTGATGGAAAAGTTTTTGCCGGTGCTGGCAAAGCTGGGGCGAGTAATAATCTTAAAGACCCTGGCCGATGTCGATGCGCAATTCGCTGCCCATAGCGCGCTGGGACGCGCGGTTGTGTTGCTTTCGTTCACGCCGCCGCACCGAACGCCGGTAGGCTTGCGCTGCCCTACCTTTCCGGTATTTGCCTGGGAGTACAGCACTATCCCCAGCGAGGCATGGGGTAATGATCCGCGTCAAAATTGGGCGCAGGTGCTGGGCGGCATGCGCGGCGCGATCACCCATTCGCTGTTTGCCGCCGATGCGGTTAAGTCTGCCAATGGCGCGAGCTATCCGGTGATATCAGTGCCAGCCCCGTTGTGGAACCAGTACCAGCGCTCGTATCGCCCGCGCAAGCCCAGCGCCAGGGGGCGGCCGTGGATTCTGGAAATCGAAAAAGGAGTAGTGCTGGATTCGCGGGCGCAGGGGCTGGAGCATTCGCCTATTGCCGATACGCCATCCTTTACGCCATCGTCACGGCGCCTGGCGCTGGATGGCATTATTTACACCTCGGTGTTCAATCCCAACGACGGCCGTAAAAATTGGTTGGATTTGGTGACGGCGTTTTGTTTTGCCTTTCGCGATAATCCCGCGGCAACATTGGTATTGAAGCTCGTATACTGCGACGACGCATTCGCTTGTGGCATGGTGTGGCATGAGATGAAAAAGCTTGCCCCTTATCGATGCCGAGTGGTTGCGGTGCAAGGTTATTTGAGCGACGGCGCTTATCGGCGGCTGGTCGCAAATACCACGTACATTGTTAACTCTGCATACGGTGAAGGACAATGCCTGCCGCTAATGGAATTCATGTCGGCGGGAAAGCCTGCCATCGCCCCCAATCACACTGCTATGGTTGAATACGTTAACGAACATAATGCGTTTGTTGTCGGTTCCTCGGCGGAGTGGACGCACTGGGCACACGATCCGCGTTTACTGCTACGTGCTTTTCGCTATCGAATCGATTGGCAATCGCTGCGAGACGCTTATCTCTCCAGCTATGCGGTTGCAGCGACTCAACCGCACCGTTATTTACGCATGTCTAAGAGCGCAAGCGATGCGCTGCGCGAGCACTGCGAGCGGGGCGTCGCTGTGCGGCGCTTAAAAGCGTTCTTTCAGGCGCAGGGGTTTTCGCCTGCGTATCGACCGTTGATCAATGCGTATTATGCCGTTGGGCGTCGCGTTATTGAGTTGTGGAAGCGTTGATGCTGGATCTCATTCGCAATTTAAAAGCGCGTTGGCGAGCGGGAGCGAATACGGAATTGCCGATCGCTGTGCCGGTCGTGCCAGCCGAACAGACAAGCTCCATCGATCCGCGTATGTGCGGTTTGGAGGATGCCGTCAAGAGCGGCTGGTTCTTGCAGGAAAGCGACGAACTCATTAAGGGCTTTCAGATTCGCGCCGCCGATGTATTTTTAGATTTTGGCTGTGGTGCGGGTGGTGCCACTGCATTTGCGGCGCAGCGCGGCGCACATGTGATATTTTCCGATATCGAACGCGCAAAGGTGGACGCCCTTGCGCAGCGCCTGCAATCCAGCGCTGCGCGCTGTATACAGCCCCTCGTTGGCGACGACCGACTTGCTCTCGAAGATGCCTGCGCAACAAAAATAGTCTGTATGGAAGTTCTGGAGCACGTCGAGGCGCCGGAAAAAATAATGGCTGAATTGGTTCGGGTCGGCAAGTCTGGTGCGCAATATTTGTTGACCGTACCGGCCCCTGAAAGCGAGCATCTGCAGCGCTCGTTTGCACCGCCGGCGTATTTCGACAAGCCCAATCACATTACGGTATTTTCTAACGAGCAGTTTGCGCGCTTAGTAGAAGGCGCGGGGTTGGTTATCGAGCGTCGCGATCAATGGGGTTTCTATTGGGTTATGTGGATGTCGCTGTATTGGGCGTGTGAAAAGGCCGCCGGGAACCAGCAGACGGGTGCTGTGCACGATCAGCTGACGCCGCCGTATCATCCCCTGCTCAACGCGTGGGCGGATTTATGGCATCAGTTTATAAATCTTCCGGGTGGTGTCGAGGCTAAGCATGCATTGGACGGCGTCCTGCCAAAAACTCAAGTAATTATCGCGCGCAAACGCTGAAGCAGAGAACAAAATAGCGATGGCTAATCAAGAGAATAATAAACGTATTGGCGACATCGAGTTTCTGCGTGGTTTCGGCGTACTGTTTATCGTACATCATCACTTATACGGTGTTCTGATTACCTGGCCGAATCAATTCGAGCCGATTTATCATCGCTTTGGTTTTAATTTCTGGCTGGATGTATTTTTTGCAATTTCGGGATTCGTGATTTCGCGCGACCTGGTGCAGAAAATTAACAGCTGCCAGAATCAAGCGGAATTTGCCGGTGTCGCAGCCCGCTTCTGGCTACGCAGAATTTGGCGGCTGCTGCCGACGGCATGGTTATGGCTGCTGATCATTTTCACGGCCTCGATATGGTTCAATCAGAGCGGCGTATTCGGCTCGGTCAAAGCCAACTTCGAAGCTTCGCTGGCTGGTGTGTTGCAAGTGGCGAATTTGCGATTTGCCGATGCATGGACCAAATACGAGTACGGCACCAGTTTCCACTATTGGTCGCTGTCGTTGGAGGAACAGTTTTATATGGCGCTGCCCTTTGTAGTGTGGCTGGCGCGCCGTCGTTTGGTCTATGTGCTGGCTGCCCTCGTCATTGGTCAGTTTTTTATCAATCGTACCGGTTCGCACCATATGTTGCTGTATATGTTGAGAACGGATTCTTTTGCACTGGGTATTTTGATTGCGCTATGGACTCAGCATGAGAGTTATCGATGGTTCGAGCCAAGGTTTCTGAAAAATAATCGACCAGCCCAGCTGGCGATTGCAGTGTTGTGGATGTTGTGCATGCCGATAATCGACTCGCGTACGCTGCACACGGTCTTTTTTAGTAAGGGGATGGTGGCGCTATTATGCGGCTTGGTAGTGCTGCTGACCTCATACAATCGCGACTACCTGTGGCCGGACGGCTATTTCAAGCGTTTTTTTGTCTGGATCGGTGCGCGCTCGTATACATTGTACGTTGTCCATGTGCCAACGTATTGCCTCACTCGCGAAATCTGGTATCGCCTCGAGCCGCCGGGCACAGTGTTTGACAGTACTTACACCGTCAAAATGTTGGTTAGTGCATTTTTGCTGCTTATCGTGCTCACCGAACTCAACTACCGCCTGATTGAGGGGCCATTGCGTCGACGTGGCCTACAGATCAGCAACAATGTTATAAAAAAGCATGAGGTGGTAGCGTGATGCAGCGACGTATCGCCGATATTGAATTGCTGCGAGGCGTGTCGATTGCGCTGGTAGTTCTGCATCAATTTAAGAATGTGCTGATAGATGGCCACAGTACGGCATTAAACAAACTGTTCAGTTTTTTTGATTTCTGGATCGGAACGGATATATTTTTTGCAATTTCCGGTTTCGTGGTCGCAAGAAGTCTATTAACTCAGCTTGATTTACCTTGTATTACCCACAAACAATTTTTTATCGACGTAGCGGCTTTTTGGCTCAAGCGTGTCTGGCGGTTATGGCCCTCGGCGTGGTTGTGGCTGGTCTTGATTTTGGTTGCGGTCGTGTATGGCAATCAGTCGGGAAGTTTCGGCTCCTTTACCGCAAATATCGAGGCGACCGCTGTTGCGATACTGCAGGTCGCCAATTTTCGCTTTGCCGATTCTTTGGTTCAGAACTTTGAATATGGTGCGAGTTCCGTATATTGGAGCCTATCGCAAGTAGAGCAATTTTATGTGCTTTTGCCAATATTGGTTTTTGTGCTGAGGCACAAGCTGGCAGCGGTGTTGCTCGTATTGCTCATCGCGAAGGCGGTGCTGGCTTTGCTATTCCCGGATTTTAACAGCATCATTTTAACCATGCTGCTGCGCGCCGATGCCTTATTGTGGGGTGTCCTGCTGGCCATATGGGCGGGGCAACCTAGTTACCTTGTATTCGAGCCGACGGTATTTCGCCATCGTTTGGCGCGTTGGGGGTTGAGTGGGCTGCTGTTGATTTGCCTGGGTGGTTTGGCTGCTAACGGGTCGCATGTAATTTCAAATGCATTTCGATTTGTTCTTATCGGTGTTGTGGCGGCAATACCGGTTTTTGTGGCCTCTTACGATAAAAGTTATCTCTGTGCGACGGGCTGGTTGCAGTCGCTTTTGATGTGGGTGGGCAGCAGGTCCTATGGCATTTATTTAATCCATGTTCCTGTATTCCTGCTGACCAGGGAAATATGGTTTCGCTTGATGCCGGCGGATACGGTTTTTGACGGTGCGTTCAATATTCGGTTTACGCTGACAGCCATACCGATGCTGATCGTGCTTAGCGAACTGAATTATCGTCTGCTGGAGCGGCCATTGCGCAATCGCGGCAAGCGCATCGCCGAGCAATTTCGTGCCGCTCATCAAGAGTCGGAGCAGCAACAAGTCGCGCAGTAAAAACGACATAGCGATCGGCGCCGAGTTTACGTACCGGAGTTTTGCCATTCACAGGCGGCGTGTCCTGCCCGACAACCCGCGGGTGAGATGCTACATATGGGTTGAGATTAGGTTATGCGAGATTCGATCAAGAAATTATCTATGCTGCTTCGAGCGCGCCGCACCTCTCGGAGCGTCGCCGCTACGGTAGTGGCGGCTTCGACTATTGCCGAGGAGGTTGCAACTCCCGCGGAGGTAGGCGACATCGGTTTGCGGGATGCCGCGCTAAGCGGTTGGCTGCGCTCAGCGCAAGGCGAATTG
>DATIED010000035.1:0-5584 GCA_035455965.1 Spongiibacteraceae bacterium | reverse complement strand
AGCCGACCCCACGAAGCGCTTTGGGTCTTTCGAAGCGATCGTTAACGCCGCATGTGTAAGCACAGTAGTTTTTGAGGAATGAGATTTTGATTAAGACCGCATTAGCCGGCGTCGGCTACACCGAATTCACGCGCAAATCGGGCCGCTCGGTATTGAGTCAGGCGCGCGAGGCCTGTTTGAACGCCATCGAGGATGCGGGTTTGAAACCCGAGGACATCGATGGCATCAACAGCTTTTCGGTCAGCAACGATTCGGTGCCGTGCCAGGCGGTCGCCACTGTGTTGGGCATTCCGCAGTTGCGTTACTCGAACGATTTAATGATGGGCGGCCAGGCCGCTTGTAATCTGGTTTTGCAGGCGTCGAATGCGGTGGCCTGCGGCCAGGCGAAAAATGTCCTGGTGTTCCGCGCCATGAACGGCAAATCCGGCAATGCGGTAGGCACCATGCAGTTTCACGGCATGGGCGGCCAGTATCGCTACCCGCTCGGCTACGATGCCTACATGATGTATGTCGGTATGTGGGGCCGGCGCTTTCTGCTGGAGACCGGTCAGAACGAAGCCGATCTGGCGGCGGTGGCGATCGCGCAGCGCAACTATGCGCAGCGCAATCCGCGCGCGCTGCTGCGCAATAAACCGCTCGATGCGGATATCTATGCGACGCAGAAATACGTGGTCGACCCGTATCGCATGGCCGATTGCACGGTCGAGGTCGACGGTGCCTGCGCGGTAGTCGTGACCTCGCTGGAGCGTGCCCGCGATCTGCGCCACAAGCCGGCGGTGATAGCATCCGCCGCTTACCGGGCCGGTGTGCGCTCCGGTCTCGATATCGGCGATCATCTGAGCTGGGACGATTACACGCGCAACTACACCAGCTGGTTGCGCGACGAGCTGTACAGCAAGGCCGGCGTGACGCCCAAAGATGTCACTTTCGCCGAGATTTACGATTGCTTCACCACCACGGTATTGATGAGCATGGAAGGCATGGGTCTGTGCGAGCGCGGCGAAGCCGGTGCCCTGCATCGCAGCGGCGGCACGGCGCTCGACGGTCGACTGCCGACCAATACGCATGGCGGACTATTATCCGAGGGCTATCTGCACGGCATGAACACCGTCTGCGAAGCCGTGTTGCAGTTGCAGGGACGAGGCGGCGATTTACAGGTGCCGGATAATCGCGTCTGTGCAGTGACGTCCGGCGCCCTTATGGACGGCTCGGCGATGATTTTAACGCAGGACCAATGACGCAGAACACTTGAGTCGTAGCGTTGTGGTCGGCGCAGCATACATTTTATGATGGCTTGCCAGGCTATTATCGATTGGCAAAAGAGTGCCGGGCCATATAAATAACCGCCGGGGCTATAAACATAAGTACCACGTGCGATCGGCAAATAGGTCGTAAGATATCGAATGCGCGATGCCGTGAGTTTCGCTGTCGATAATGCGGCGCGGCGTCCGATAACCGTTTGAAAGGAAGATGGCGATGTCCGTAAAGTTCAACAATGTCGATCTCAACCTGTTCCGCGTGTTCGATACCATTTACACCGAGGCGAATTTAACGCGCGCCGGCCAAATCCTCTGCATTACGCAGCCGGCGGTGAGCAATGCGTTAACGCGTCTGCGTCAGGTGTTCGACGATCAATTATTCATTCGCACGGCCAAGGGCATGACGCCGACGCCGGTGGCGCAAAATGCCATCGGCAGCATTCGCCAGGCGCTGGAGTTATTGCGCGCCGGTCTGTCGGAGGGCGATACCTTCGAGCGCGAAACTTCCTGCAAATTATTTCGCCTGAGTCTCGCCGATCTGGCCGAGGTGTTGATCCTGCCCAAGCTGCTGATGCGCGTACATCAAAGCGCGCCGCACGTCAGTGTCGAGAGCCACTATCTCAATTACGATGAAAGCGTAAAGGAATTGGCAACCGGCAAGATGGATTTCACGGTGGCCTCGCCGCTGCTCGATAAAACGCAATTGAATTATGCGTTGATTATCGAGGACAATTACGTCTGTGCGGTGCGCCAGGGCCATCCGGTATTAAACAAAAAATTCGATCTCGACGAGTATCTCAAACTATCGCATATCCATTTGTCGCGGCAGAAGGAGCGCAATGCGCATGTCGATCAGGTCGATCATGTATTGCATAAATTGGGTCGCGAGCGCTCGATCGCGCTGTGGGCCGAGCATTATGCGATGGCGCCGCACATCGTCGAGAGCAGCGATCTGGCATTGACCATTCCGCGCGCATTTGCCGAGCAGTGCAAGTTGTCGATTCTGGAATTGCCGTTCGAAATGCCGAAGCTGGAGTTGTACCTGTATTGGCACAAGAGCACCGAGCTCGATCCCGCCAATCGCTGGTTCCGGGAGACTTTATTGGAGCACACGCCGCCCGCGGCGGATGCCGTGGCCGAATTGCCGTTGAAAAAAGCGAAATAGCCGGCAGCCGTGTTACTGTCAACCCGCTTATCAGCGTGGAGCACACTACCGGCTGCGCGCGCAGCGGAAAAAATGCGCGCGATTTGCGCTCCGCTAATTCATTCATCCATCTTTTTATTCCTGGCTTTCTACCATGACCTCGGCGCAAACACATTCTGCAACAACTAATTCCACAACTAGCTCTACAACAACTAGTTCTACAACAACCAGTTCCACAACTACTGGCTCTGCAACGAGCAACCCTCCAACAACTAAACCCATGACCATGCTGGCACAGCTGGTTGCGGAGTATGCCCGCAGCAAACCCGACGCGCCGGCCTTTATTGCCGGCGAGCAGATCGTGAGCTGGCAGCAATACGCTGCGTTGTCCGATCATCTGGCTGCCGTGTTGCTGGATTTGAATTTGCCCAAGGGCGATCGTGTCGCGGTGTGGTTGCCCGACGGTGCGGATTTGCATACGGTTTTTCTCGCCGTCGAAAAAGCGGGACTGGTGACGATGGGTATCGGCCCGCGCGCCGGTCGCAAGGAAGTCGAGCATCTGATCAAATTATCCGGCGCTACCGCGTTGATCAGTCTGATCGAGCACCGCGAGTTGCAAAGTGCGGAACTGGTCGCGGGTTTGCAGCAGCAAGGCGCACCGCTGCGCCATCTGATCGCGCTGCGCGGCCTGCTCGACGACAATGCGACATTGATAGTCGATGGCGACGAAACCGCACTGGTGCAAAACGTCGATGCGGAAACCATAACGCGCCGCCAGCAAGCAATGCTGCAGCGCCGGCACACGGTCGATGAATTATTTTTATTGAACTCCACTTCGGGCACCACCGGCATGCCGAAGTGCGTGATGCACAATCAAAGCCGCTGGATTCATTACCACGATCTCGCGCTCGATTCTGGCGGTCTGCGCGCCGACGATATATTTCTCGGCGCAATTCCGGCGACATTTGGTTTCGGCGTCTGGACTTCGCACTTCACGCCGACCCTGCTCGGTGCACCGACCGTGCTGTTGCCGAAATTCAGCGCCGAAGCAATGCTTGAAGCGATTCAAAAACATCGCGTCACGGTGCTGGCAGCGGTCAGCACGCAATTCATCATGATGCTGAACTGCCCGACCCTGGCACAGTACGATTTAAGTTCGCTGCGCATTCTGTACACCGGTGGCGAAGCGGTGCCGTACGAACGTGCCGCCGAATTCGAGCGCACCACCGGCGCGTCGGTGCTGCAGTTTTACGGCTCGAACGAAACCGGCGCACTGAGCTACACATCGATCCACGATACGCGCGAACAACGCCTGACCACCGCCGGCAAAATTATTCCATCGATGCAGGTGCGCCTGCTCGACGAACACGGCGCCGATATCACCGCGACCGGGCGCGGCCAACCGGCCTGCAAAGGCGCGGTGACCAGCATGGGCTACTATAACGACGCCAATGCATCGAAAAAATTGTACTCGCCGGATGGCTGGATGCTGACCGGCGATATCGCCGAGCTCGACGCCGACGGCTATTTAAAAATCGTCGGCCGCACCGCCGATTTCATTATTCGCGGCGGCAAAAATATCAGTGGCCCCGCTGCGGAACAGGCGGTTGCCACGCATCCCCATGTAACGATGGCGGCAGCGGTGGCGATGCCCGATCCGGTGTTCGGCGAGCGCGTCTGCGTCTACGTCACCTTGCAGCCGGGCACTAAGTTGACGCTACCGGAATTAATCGCGCATCTCGATAGCCAGGGCTGCTCGAAGGAATATTTCCCCGAGCGCCTGATCGTGGTCGATGAGCTTCCCTACTCCTCAGGTGGAAAAGTCGCAAAGCAAATCTTGCGCGAGGATATTAAAAAGCGCCTGCAGGCTGAACTATGAGCGGTGTAATGATTGGTTAGTGGGCGCGCGCTAAACAACAACATCAATTTCACCGCGCAAATATTCGACTGTACTTCCCGATATGAACACGCGGTCGCCAGCGAGCCTGCAATTGAGGTCGCCACCGCGAGCCGACAATTGTTTTGCCGTTAAGCTGGATTTTCCGAGACGAGCAGCCCAATACGGAACCAGTGTGCAGTGGGCGGAGCCAGTGACCGGGTCTTCGGGGATGCCTGCACCTGGCGCAAAGAATCGCGACACAAAGTCCACGGTTTCTCCAGGTGCGGACACAATGACGGCAAAAACATCGAGCGCTGCTATGCGCGCGAAATCCGGCCGAAGATTTTTGACATCCGCTTCGCAATCAAGAATTACCAATAGATCGCGAGCAAGAAACGCCTCTGCCGGCCTTACACCCAGGGCGGCCACCAACTGCTCGGAAACTTCAATCGATACACCCGGCCTTGCCGGGAAATCCAAGGTCAGGCGATCGCCATCGGTGCTGACGATCAGGTTTCCGCTACGGGTAGTGAATGTCAGTTGCCTGGCCGAGGGCATGACATGGCGGAACAGCACATGCGCTGCGGCTAAAGTGGCATGCCCGCACAAATCCACTTCGACGGTCGGAGTAAACCACCGCAAAGGAATTTCGTCGGACCCCGGAATAACAAATGCGGTGTCCGCTAAATTGTTTTCAGCAGCGATTGCCGCGAGCACCTTATCGGGAAGCCAGCTTTCAAGCAGCACGACAGCAGCGGGGTTGCCTCCAAATAAATGATCGGTGAAGGCGTCGATTTGAAATAGCGGAAGCTTCATGCAGTTAATCCTATAGCCGGTGGCTTGTACTTATTACCCTTGTTTGATTATTTGCCGGTACTTTTCCCACTGCTGCGTAATCTCCACGCATTGATTTTTCCAGTACTCCGAGTCTTGTTCTTGAATTTTTTGTTTGGCCAAATCCCATCCCTTTAGCACATATACAGAGCTTTCTTTGCTGTGGGTATGCTCCTCCGATGCTTTAAAGAAGGACTTGGCTTCGTCTTCTGCGCTCGGCTTAAGAATAGGCGCCAATCCTCTTTTAGCGCATCCATCGTATTGGGTGGCAGCACCGCCCAGCATGAGACCAAATTGCATAGCTTGAACTTGGTCTGCTTCTGATAACTCGTCAGCAACCACCAGGGCTGAGTGAAACGGAATGGCGGTGATGCTGAAAAGTACTAAAGCTCGGAAAATGGACATTAAGAATCTCTTAAATTATTGAAGTGCATATGAGGGTTGAAGCGCGCAGCTTTTTCACAGTGC
>DATIED010000034.1:0-4261 GCA_035455965.1 Spongiibacteraceae bacterium | reverse complement strand
TGAGACCACGGTGGAGACGCAGAATACGATGACGATTCTACTTGGCTCGATCGCCGCGATTTCGCTGTTGGTGGGCGGTATCGGCGTAATGAACATCATGCTGGTATCGGTCACCGAACGCACGCGCGAGATCGGCATCCGCATGGCGACCGGCGCTCGAGAGCGCAATATCATGCAGCAATTTCTGATCGAGGCCGTGGTGATCTCGGCACTGGGCGGCGCGATCGGCGTGCTCGCCGGTGTCGTCGTTGCCGCTGTCATCGCCGCCTTCGGCACCCCTATCAAGTATTCGCTCATGCCAATCATGCTGGCTTTTGGCTGCGCTTTTTCGACCGGTCTGCTATTCGGCTATCTGCCCGCCCGCAAGGCGGCCAAACTCGACCCGGTAGTCGCTTTGGCGTCGGAATAATTTATGAGTATCAATTTGATAGAAATTAAATCTAAAGTTTTACTTGCAGTTGCAATAGCGACGCTAAGCGGCTGTGCCATCCGCAGCGAACCAGCACAGCTCACTATGCCGCTGCCCGAACACTGGAGCGAAGCCGGCGCCACCGCTGCGCAGCCCGAGCCAGACTGGTGGCAGAGTTTTGATTCGGACGAGCTGGGATCCTTGATCGCCATCGCGCTGCAGGAAAGCCCGGATATGGCTATCGCCATCGAGCGCATACGGCAAGCCGAGGCAACGGTGCGCAGCGCCGGCTCGTCACTGTTTCCATCATTGAATCTGGATGCCAGCAGCGGCAGACGGCGCACCACTCCGGATGGCGGCGCCACCAGCATTTCCGATAGCACGAGCGTCGGCTTGGGCGTCAGTTATGAAGTCGATCTCTGGGGCCGCTTGAGCGCCGGCCAGCGCGCCGCGGAGGCAGTCCTCGACAGCAGCCGCTACGACCGGGAAACTGCGCGCCTTACGCTGACCACCGGAGTCGCAAACGGCTATTTTCAAGTGCTGGCCACGCGCGCACGATTGCAGGTCGCGCGCGACAACCTGGCCATCGCCGAGCGTCTGATGCGCATTATCGATGTGCGCTATCGCAATGGCGCGGCCTCGGCGCTCGATGTCAGTCAGCAGACGACTGCAGTACTGGTTACGCGCGCCGCGCTGCCGCCGCTGGAAGCACAGGAACGTCAGGCGCTGAGCGCCCTGGCTATTTTGCTCGGCCGGCAACCGCAGGGGTTTACGCTGGCTGATAAAAATATTACCGATCTCGCCGTCCCCGAAATCGGCGCGGGGCTGCCGAGCGAGCTGTTGATGCGCCGGCCCGATCTGGCCTCGGCGGAAGCCCAACTGCGTGCCGCCGATGCCGATCTCGATGCCGCCCGCGCGGCGCTGCTGCCGAGCATGCAGCTTGCGGGTTCTGGCGGCCTGACGACCGGTGATCTGCTTGGGCTCAGCGCGCCCATCCGCTCGGTCGGGATCAGCGGTTCTCTCGCACAAAGTATTTTCGATGGTGGCCGACTGCGCAGCCAGGTCGCCAGCAGCGAATCGCAACGGCGCCAATTGCTGGAAACCTACCGCGCCGCGATTCTTGCGGCTCTGAAAGAAGTGGAGGATGCACTATCCAATGCCAATCGCTATTACCAGCAAGAGATCGACCAGACTGCGGTCCGCGATGAAGCGCGGCGCACGCTGCGGCTTGCCGAATTACGCCTGCGCGAAGGTGCCGCCGAAATGTCCACCGTGCTGGAAGCCCAGCGCGCCCTTTATTCATCCGAGGATCAGCTCGCGCAGTTGCGCCTGTCGCGGCTGAGCAGCGCAATCGATGTCATCAAGGCGGCTGGCGGCGGCTGGCAGCGTGGCGCTGATCTCAGCACTAACGTCAGCGCCAATCGCGACGCTACGACAACAGCGGAGCAAACCCGGTGACAATACCAAAAGCCCCATCGCCCCTACCCCAAAAAACTCTGCCCAACAGCCGACGCTCGGGTTGGTTGAAAATGCTGCATCAATGGCATTGGATCAGTTCGGCGTTGAGCCTGCTGGGCATACTGTTATTTAGCTTTACCGGCATCACCCTTAATCACGGCGCTCAGATCGAATCGCATCCGACCGTGTCCCGCCGCAATGCCGAGCTGCCTGCGGTATTGCTGCAACAGGCGCGCGAATATGAAAACCTCCACGATGGCAGCACAGCGCCGCTGCCCGAACCTCTGCAGCATTGGTTGCTCAAGACGCTGTCGCTGCGCACGGCCGATAAGACCGCCGAATACTCGGCGGAAGAGCTGTATATAGCTATGCCCCGCCCTGGGGGCGACGCCTGGCTACGCATAGATTTAACCAGCGGCGGCGTGGAATACGAACTCACCGATCGCGGCTGGATCGCCTGGCTGAATGATTTGCACAAGGGCCGCCATACCGGCGATGTATGGATGTGGTTCATCGATATTTTCGCCCTGTCCTGCCTCGTATTTTCGATCACGGGTCTCCTGATTCTTAAATTCCATGCCACCAATCGGCCTTTGACCTGGCCGCTGGTAGGACTTGGCGTATTAATTCCGCTGCTGTTGGCTCTGCTGTTCATCCATTAACTCGATTCGATAAAGGTGAAAATCATGAAGCTCCATCACTCCATCGCGCTCAGCATTCCGCTGCTCAGCACGCCGGCAATCGCCGCCGATCTCAGCGTCACGGTCACGCTGCCGCAGCTTGAAGTGGCCGCGTACCACCGGCCCTATGTGGCGCTATGGCTGGAAGGAGCGGATCAAACGGTCATCGCCAATCTCCAAGTCTGGTACGACCTGAAGAAACGCGACAATGGCGGTGCCAAGTGGCTATCCGACATGCGCCAATGGTGGCGCAAGGGCGGCCGCGATTTGCAGTTGCCGGTCGATGGCATCACCGGAGCGACGCGCGGCGCCGGTGCACATGTGCTCGATTTCTCCTCTGCCAAAGCCCCTCTGGACAAACTTCCGGCTGGCGAATACCAGCTAGTAGTTGAAGCTGCGCGCGAGGCCGGCGGTCGCGAAGTCGTGCGGGTGCCATTCAACTGGTCGCCAGGTGCGAGCCAGTCCGAGCCCGTGACCGTCAACGGCAAAGAAGAAATCGCTTCGGTATCGCTGCAAATCAAATAAGGAGATCTCCCATGGCTTTGAATCCCAGCACATTGAAACCCAGCATCTTGAAACCCAGTGCTTTGAAATACCGTAAATCCCTTTTTTGTAAATCTATCGTCGCACTCGCACTCGCCAGCCTGATGCCGGCCGCAGCGCATGCTCATCGACCGTGGTTACTGCCTTCCTCCAGCAATGTCGATGGCAAAGACCCTTGGGTTACTATCGATACCGGCATCTCCGAAAACCTGTTCGATGTCGACAATACCGGCATGAAACTGGATGGCCTGGTCATTACCGGACCCGATGGCGCAACGCTACAACCGGACGCAACTTTCGTCGGCCACCAGCGCACCAGTATCGATTTGAAACTGGCGAAACCCGGTACCTACAAAATCAGCATCGCCGGCGAAAGCGTAATGGCAAGCTATAAGCTGAACGGCGAACCGAAACGTTTTCGCGGCACCACTGAAGCCTTCGCCAAAGAGGTGCCAGCCGATGCTCAAGAACTGCAAAAATCCATTACATTTAGCCGCAACGAAACCTTCGTCACGACTGGCGAGCCGAATACTACAGTGCTGAAGCCAAGCAACATCGGCCTGGAAATGATTCCGATAACCCACCCCACACAATTATTCGCCGGCGAAAAAGCCAGTTTCCGCTTCCTGATCGACGGCAAACCCGCCGCCAAACTCGGCCTCAGCCTGATACCCGGCGGCGTTCGCTATCGCGGCGTGCTCAATGAAATCCGCCTGGTGACTCACGATAAGGGCGAAGCATCGCTGATCTGGCCAGCAGCCGGCATGTATTGGATGACGGCAGCATGGCCGGAGCGAACTCCCGGAATGGAAGGGCAAGGCCCGGGACAAGGTCCAGGCGAAGGCAAGGGCCAGGCACAACCCGCGCGCCGCCTCGCCTACTCGGCAACGCTCGAAGTGCTGCCGCAATAAACCGCCTCTAGCCTGACTTACGCGCGACACTCTGGATGAGCCAAGAGGTCGTGCGTGCGTAACGCTTTCGATTAACTATGCGCCGCATCCTTGTTCCCCAACATATTTCACCTGCTTCTTCCTATAAGGGAGAGGCTATATTCATGCTTCATGGCGAAACAATGGGCACTAGCTGGTCGGTCAATTTGATCGATCGGGAAAGTGCCGACTCGGACCGACAGCAGGCCTGGCAATGCAACATCCAGCGCCGCCTCGATGCG
>DATIED010000033.1:0-3370 GCA_035455965.1 Spongiibacteraceae bacterium | reverse complement strand
CCGAAGGTGCGCGCTTCGTCGGGTACGATCGGCACCACGCGCGCGCCGATATTTTTATCTTTTACCAAAGTCGATAACGTGCGCACGAACGACATCGTGGTAGAAATTTCGCGCTCGCCGGTACCTTTCAATTGGCCTTTTAAGTCATCGAGAGTCGGTACTTCCAGCGCATTGAAACTGGCGTGGCGCGCCGGCAACAATCCGCCGAGCTCTTCGCGCCGCTTGCGCATATAGGACATTTCGGGGCTATCGGGCGCCGGCCGGTAGTACGGTACATTTTGCAATTCGCTGTCGGAAACGGGAATCGCAAACCGATCGCGAAATTTCTGCAAACTTTCGAGGCCGAGTTTTTTCACCGAATGGGTTTCGTTGGCAGCCTCGCCCGATTTACCGAGGCCGTAACCTTTCACCGTCATCGCCAGTACGACAGTCGGTTGATCTTTGCGCGCGACCGCTTCCGCGTATGCGGCGTAAACTTTATAGGGGTCGTGACCGCCGCGATTCAAGTACATGATTTCTTCGTCGGACAGATCCTTTACTAAATCGAGCAGTTCCGGATACGCACCGAAGAAGTGTTCGCGCGTGTAGGCGCCGCCATTCGCTTTGTAGTTTTGCAGCTCGCCGTCGCAGACTTCGTCCATGCGCTTTTTCAGGAAGCCTTGCTTATCTTTGTCCAGCAGTGAATCCCAGTGGCGGCCCCAAATGACTTTGATGACGTTCCAGCCGGCACCGCGGAATATCCCTTCGAGCTCCTGAATGATTTTACCGTTGCCGCGCACCGGCCCGTCGAGGCGCTGCAAGTTACAGTTCACGACGAAAATCAGATTGTCCAATTGCTCGCGACCGGCCAGCGAGATCGCACCCAACGATTCCGGTTCGTCGCACTCACCGTCGCCGAGGAAGCACCATACCTTGCGATCGCCGTGATCGAGCAGCTCGCGGCTCTGTTGATACTTCATCACGTGCGCTTGATAGATTGCCTGGATCGGGCCGAGGCCCATGGATACGGTGGGGAATTGCCAGTAATCCGGCATCAACCACGGGTGCGGATACGACGACAAACCATGGCCGTCGACTTCGCGACGGAAGTTGTCGAGCTGTTCTTCGGTGAGGCGTCCTTCGAGATAAGAGCGCGCGTACATGCCGGGCGAGCTGTGGCCCTGGTAATAAATCAGATCGGCCTGGGGGCCGCCGCGGAAAAAATAATTGAAGCCGACATCGTAGAGCGTGGCTGCAGAAGAGAACGTGGCGATGTGGCCGCCGAGGCCTTCGTCGTTATCGTTGGCGCGCATCACCATAGCCATCGCATTCCAGCGGATCAGCGAGCGGATGCGGCGCTCCATGAATAAGTCGCCCGGCATGCGCTTTTCGGTGCCGGGCTCGATGCTGTTGCGAAATGGCGTGGTGATCGCCGCAGGCATTTTGGTGCCGGCTTGAGCGGCATGTTCGGCGAGCGTTTTAATTAAAAATGCAGATCGACCCCGACCTTGATATTTGAGCACACTATCGAGCGCCTCCAACCATTCGCGGGTTTCGAGCGGATCTTTGTCCTCTAGCATATTGTCTCCAATGTATCGTGACCGGGTGAGAGCTGCAGCGAACCGAACGGTCGATGCAAGCCGAGCGCTGTGCTTAGACGCGCGCGATTAGCAAAAGCAGTTGGCGAAAACCAAAAGTATACAAGGCTGAAGCGACTGGCTGTCATGCTCGGGGCGTGCTCGCGATCGGTTGGCGATCTCGGTTTATTGCCGCGTTGCGGCAGGCACTGGGTGGCGGGATCTTCCGCGGCCCAACTTGTAAAAATTTTACATACTATCGCCGAATAGGCAAGTAAAAAAATGCGCCATTTTTCGGCGCTTATTTGTGTGCGCTCGAGTTGCATCGGTAGTAATTGGCAGCACAATGAGTTTTAGTCGGTCGCTTTTGTAATTTCACTACATTTACAGGTTGTCCGGCTGCAAGACGATATGCAGCCGCTGATTGCGCTGCGCGACAGCATTCCAATCGGCCGCCAATACTTCGGGATTGGTCGGGTAGTTTTCGAGTGGTTCGGCGGCGCCCAGCGGTACCGTCTGGACTCGTATACCGGCTGGTAATTCTTTCAGGAAGCGTTTGAACGAAGGGCTCTGCATGGCCGCCAGCTGTTGCGACTGCTCCGTGCTCTGGCCCAGGGCGTTGCAATCGGTGATATGCGCCTCGGCGGGAGCCTGTACCCACAGCACCGCTTTGTCATCGGTCGCAGGGAGGCGGAACAGACAAAACTCGCCGATATGGCTTTCGAGACGCAAAGTGCCGTGAAAACCAGCGTCGCGCAGTTGTTGAACCAATTCCTGCAGGCGCTCCAGGCGCTGCCCGCCAAACGGTATTTCGCCGTAGCCGAACTGCTGATTTAAATTAAAAGCCCATTCGATAGTTTTGAACGCGCGCTGCTGCTGCGCAGCGAGTTGGTGCCGGCGCTCCTCGGTGCTGAAGTAAAGCAGCGCAACCCCGGCGATACCCAGCACCCAGCCGGCGACAATCCAGGGCGCCCAACTGCTTGCGCGGGCCGGTTGCCGCGCTTTGGCCTGATGCGTGGCGGGCGCTGCAATAACGGGCGGCGGCAACGGTTCGGCTACCGGTTCCGGTTCGAACTGTTCGGCGACGGAATTCCGCTGGGGTGCTGGTTCAGGTTTAGGCTTAGCCTCCGCCTTGGCGCTACCCAGTAAATGCTGCTCTTCGAGACGCTGCAGCACCGCCGCCAGCTCTTCGGCACTGGCGGGCTTGGTCATAACATCGGCGGCGCCGAGCGCTCGCGCATGGCCGAAATACACCTTGCCCTGGGTCGAGGTGTACATGACTATCGGGATACCGGCGGTATTTTGGCTTGATTTAATCGCCTTCACGGCCTGAAAACCATCCATGCCCGGCATTATCTGGTCCATGAAAATCAGATCGGGCAGGCGCTCGCGCAAATAGTCCAGCGCCTGCTCGGCCGACTCCAGCATATCCGCGGTGTATTGATGTTTGTCGAGCAGATTCCGCAGCGCGTAACGTGCCGTTTTGGAGTCGTCGACAATCAAGGCGTGGGGCATACGGCGTCCTGTCATTGCAACCGCTTAAGGTTGTTGTTATCGACCTTAGCGAAGAGCAAGTTACGCTAAGGCGCTAACAACTGTGGTATCAACTATAGACGCAGTTACCGAGAACGAAAACGTCGAATATGGAAATGTCGACTGGACTCACGAAGCGCCAGCGCCAGCGCTCACGAAAATGAAACCCTTGAGAACGAGCGAAAGTACTTTGGAAAATGAGAGTACCCCGGAAAAGCGAGGGTACTCAGGAAAACCAGAGCGCTCAGGACGAGTACTCTGGATAGAAGAGTATCGGGAAA
>DATIED010000032.1:0-4847 GCA_035455965.1 Spongiibacteraceae bacterium | reverse complement strand
TTTGATGCCTCTCGCAAATCCTTCAAAAGCTCATCAAGGTTTGTGATGGTTGAGTTGGTGTTGTTGCGGACGGATTTCCCGTACAAGTCAACTAGTTTTCCAAGCGGATCTGTAAGCGCTCGTTCTAGCGTTGGAAGCCATGCCTTATAGGCATCATCGATTTCGTCCTCCTCGTAGTGGGTCGTAGCAGTGAAAGCGAATATTGCTTTACACAACACATCTTCTAAGAACCCGAATGTGGCAACAGCTCGTCCGAGGGCCTCCCAGAACGCAGGCTCATGTTTATGAGTAGGGAATTGGCCTGGCAAAGCGTCGAGCTTGATGACTTGACCAACATAAGATTCGGTATTCACGATGCTGTTCCTCTCGACGCCTAACGCCTAGCTAAGCCACCAACGTAAACGGTCGGTTTGAGCCACTGGTTATGTGATTTCTATCCACGATGCCTTTCCATATTGGTTAGCAAGCAATCGGCGTAGTAGCGAAGAAAGGGAAGAAGTTCGCTTGATCGAAAGCTTGCCACAAGGGCGCCATCGTTGTCCGAGTCTGAAAACTCCAACCAATCTACTAAGTTTCGCTCGTCTACCGATATGACAGTTATGTCAAAGTGGGCTACTGCATTCCTTAGGGATTTAATAAGATCACGCAGGGTACTTATATTCTCGCCAACTTTTAAAGATGGCGCGCCTATTTCCGCCAAATAGTCGCGGGTTAGTCGATTAGTTGGGACATAACTTATAACCCTTTCCTTGGGCATAACAATCAAGCCTAGAAGACAATTAATTGTGAGTGTGTAATTAAACTGCTCTTCGAAAGGGTAGCTATCAAGCACACTGTAATACTGGTCGATTAATCGTAGCGTTCGTTCGACAAATTCCGTCTCAATGCTGTGATAGTTACCCATAAGCTCCCTTTCCGTAAAGCCAAAAGTAGCCGACGCGCAGCGACCGGCAACCTTTTTTGTTATGTGATTTCTTTACCCTGTATTTTTTTACTATAACCCCATATACCCACAGCGCATACTGCCAACGTCCGCTATTGAGAAGGATTTTGCGCGTAAGGCCAACGGCTGCAATGCCCGATAAGCAGCCATCTACAGTATCCGTCACGGCCGTCTCTTGGCCGGTCAACGCAATGAGTCATTTCGGTAGAGTTATCTTATTTCTCCGTCCGCTCTCCGAACGCGCCCACTCTGCACTTTTCCCTTCCGTTCAAATTTTTTTTCGAATTTTTTGTACAGCTCAAGCACATTGTAAATTACAGCACCACCTCGTCCCGCGGCGGTAAAAAGAAACTGCGCGGCTGCTGGCGCCAGCGCTGCCAGAGGCGCGGTAATACGGGTGCCAGATGCCAAAAACTCATTTGCCGCGAGCGCATTGCCATTGCCAGAGCCAAGGAGAAACTGACGCCTAAATTAAGCAGGCCGACCAGCACGAGACCGAACAATGCCAGCAATAGCGTTCCCGCCGACGCACTAAAACTCATGGTCGATAACGCATAACCAACATTCGCGGAGGAAAGTGCAATATGGCGAATATCCAGCGGCAGCCCCAGGATTGCGCCAAACAGCGGCGTTAAGCCGAGCATCAGGCCCAAAAACATATTGCCGCCGAGCGCGCCCGCATTATTGAGCAGATATTTTCCGGTAGCTGTCGCGCGCCGCTGACCAATAATCGCAACTAACCACGACAGCTGCGCAATGCGCTTATCGAGCTGCAGGCAGGCGGCACGGTTATCGAGATGGCCGGATACCAAGCCGGTAGCGAATAACCAAACGCCCGCGATTGCCGCATGCAATATCACGCGGCTGTGCAGCGGATCGAGATCCTGCAATAAGTGCAATGCCTGCTTCGGTGTGAGCAGCGGGCCGCCGCTATGGATTTCCAACGCGAGATCGATCAGCACCGCCACCGGAAATGCCACCATGATATTGCCGGCGATGGCGGCCAGTTGGCTGCGCCCCGTATCGACAACCAAATCGACAATTTTTTCCACTTCGCGCAGACGCCCATGCGTTTGACTGATATTGCTGGCCAGGGTCGCTGCCGTCATTGCGGGTTGCTTGGTTGCTATTACCAGATGCAGCATGGAAATAACCGCAAAACTGCCGGCGTACAGGATGCCATTCAGCCAGGCTTGTGCGGTGGGCGGCATCTCCAGGCTATAACTACCGGCTTTCAGAAGCGCCAACAGCGCGATGAAAAATCCGCCACCGCCAGCCCGTCGCAACATAGTGAACCATTCGCCGCGATTGCTCGCGATATAGTGTTCGCCGGTGCGCGCCGCATTGTCGGTGATGCGCAGTGCCAATATGCTCGCCAAATTAACGAAATGCTTGCGGACGCTGTTGTGCTGACGCTCGCCGCTCAAAGCGCTGTGCAAAAAATCGGTCCAGCTTTCAGTCAACTCGTGCGATGTATTGGGCCGAAAACTAATCGTCACTACCTGCAGCAACAAACGCAGCCGCTCCAGATGTTGCGTCAATCGCGTCAGCAGAAAGGACAGCGCCAGACTGGTACCCAAACGCGCCGACGCCAATCGAGCGCGCTTTACCGCATCCATACACTGCTCGATCAATACGAACAGATGAGCGCTATCGTTCAGCGTATCCACTTGACCGCGCCTGGTGCCAGCCATGATTTGGATCAGTTCGATATTCATTGCGATAAAAGGAGATTCTGCTGCGCGCAACCGCGGATAGACGCGCAATAACTCGGGCTCCAGACCCATTGCGCAAATGCGATGCGACAGCACCAGCGAGGCTGCCAGCATTTGTTCGATAATGTTATGGAATGCGGCAATATTTTCGGTGTCGTGTATTTCCAGTAATTGCCAGAAGCGGCGGCGCTCCGCCATTGGAATCTCGGCAATCCATTCCTCGTCGTCCGCGCGACAAAAAAGTACTTCGACGCAAGTTCGCAATTCCTGCGTATCGCGCGGCTCCGGCAACCATTTTTGCATGAGCTTGCGGCTCAACTCCGAATAAAATCCGCTATTCGGCAATAGCCCCGAGTCCGCATAAAACGCCACCTGCCGATGCGTAAAAAATAAACGCAACAAGGCTTCGCGCAACGCGTGGCGATACGCCGGCGTTAGCGCTAATAGTTCATTCATGTATTGCCAGCGTTGCCGCGCATCGTCAAAGTCGCGCCTGCGGCGCGGACGCACACCGGCAATCAATGCAGCGAGCTGCGCGAGTGGATCGGCATGCGGGTTGTCGACTATCGCTTGTAGCGCGGTGGCAATCGCCGTGCTGTGCGTGCCGATTGCTGCAGGTTCATTGGCCATTGTCAATTTTGCCACCCGTTCTTCTTATAGCGATCGTATGGCCGCCTCCCTGCAGATGTGCAATACCATGAAAATTTGCCTGATATAGCGATCGGAGCCCAGCGAAGATGAACGATCCTGGCTATCCAGCGGTTACGCTCGCCGATGACTCGCATAGTTCAGCAGCCTTTCTCGGAGGTTCCCTGGCGGGCTTTTCGGCTGAATACCGCAATCCATATTTAGCATTATGGCAACGCCATAAGAGTGCATCTATTGGACCTTGGTCTCATATTGGCAGGAGGATAGATAAGGGGAGCCGATTTCGGCCGCGGTATCAGTGTGATCGTTGCAATGAGCCGCAATGCTGCGCTTACCGCATTGGGCTAGTGAAGTTGGCGGGGTTGCTGCGCGGCGGAATCGATGCCGGGCTCTTGATGGAGTTCATTAAAGGCTCTGATGCCGGCCTCGACCATGGCCTTGGCAACTAACAGACCGGCATCGGCCAGATGCGCGCGCGCCGGCTCCGAGAAACGAATACGCACCAGCGGCTCGGTATCACCTTCGATACGCCGCAGCACAATGTCGCCGTCGGACGTTTCCAGGATTTCATAAAGCATGGACTACCTACACCGGATAAGGGTCGATAGTTCATTGTAACCGTCCGATAAAAAAACACACAACCCCGCAACGGGCTATGTCGCTGCAGGCGATGGGCTGAGGCAGAGTTAATCTGCCGCAGTCCATCGCCACTAAGCTTTTGCTGCGCCTTCGATCCAGCGGCCGTTTTGATAGGTGGCGCGCCAGCCCGACGGCTTGCCGTCGACCTCGGTCTGTACGTAGTGCTCCTGGCTTTTACGACTAAAGCGAATCACCGCTTTATTACCGTCACTGTCCTGCGTCGGCGCGTCGAGTAAAAAATGATATTTAGGATCGATCGCCTGGCGATGCGGCTGCAACTCGATAACCAACGGTGCGCGCGTCTCGCGATTTTTGGGAAAGCCGCTGGCCGCCAGAAACAGTCCCGCCGCACCATCGCGCAACACGTAATAATCGTCGACCTTCAGGCAGCGCAATTCTGGCATCGGCACGGCAGTCATTTTCGGCGGCGCCGCCTGACCGCTGCGCAATAATTTGCGCGTGTTTTTGCATGTTTCGTTGGTGCAGCCGAAAAACTTGCCGAAGCGGCCGGTCTTCAATTGCATCTGCGAGCCGCATTTGTCGCACTCGATGCTCGGGCCTTCGTAACCTTTGATCTTGTACTGCCCTTCTTCGACTTGATAACCGGGGCAGTCGGGATTGTTGCCGCAGACGTGCAGCTTGCGCGTGGCATCGATCAAATAGCTATCCATCGCGGTGTTGCAGATTTGGCAGCGATGTTTGCTGCGCAATACCAGCGACTCGCTTTCGTCGCCCTCTTCGTCGTCATTGTCGGTGGTCGCGACGTGCACGGCTTCGTCGCCGGGCGTAAGGTTGATCGTACATTTGCAGCGCTCTTTCGGCGGCAAGGCATAACCGGAGCAGCCGAGAAACACGCCGGTGCTGGCGGTGCGGATCTGCATCGGCCGGCCGCACTGCGGGCA